>DATLTS010000025.1 GCA_035533475.1 Mycobacteriales bacterium
ACCGAGAGCTCGACCCGGCTCACCTCCCACGGGGCGACCACACCCAACAGATGCCGGTACAACTCGGTATCGCGCATCCCGGAATCATCCCGCCGACGACGTGATCACCGCTCAGAGACCCACGCAGAACCCGGAAGCGCCGTTAAAGTGAAGGTCAGCGAAGGAACTGACCAGCCGCGATCGCGCAGGACAGTAGGAACAGATACGTGATCGAGAAGTGGAACAGCCGCATCGCCACCGACGCCCCGGCCCCCGCCCGCACCCGGTGCAACAACCGGTGCGCCTCGACCAGGAAGAGCACGCCGAGCAGGACCGCGGCGGCCGCGTAGACCGGACCGCCGCCGAGCGGGATCAGCACGAGCGACGCGGCGACCATCGCGTACGAGTAGCCGAGGATCTTGCGGGCGACGACGGCCGGCGCCGCGACCACCGGGAGCATCGGCACCCCGGCCGCCGCGTAGTCGTCCTTGAAACGCATGGCCAACGCCCAGAAATGCGGCGGGGTCCAGAAGAAGACGATCGCGAACAGCACGACCGCCGGCCAGCCGACGGTGCCGGTGACCGCGGACCATCCGATGAGCACCGGGAAGCAGCCGGCCGCCCCGCCGATCACGATGTTCGACGGGGTGCGGCGCTTGAGGCCGAGCGTGTAGACGAAGACGTAGAAGCCGATGGCCCCGTCGGCGAGCAGAGCCGACGGCCAGTTCACGACCAGCCCGAGCAGCAGGGTGGCGGCCACGCCGAGCCCGATCCCGAAGCGCAGCGCCGCCGCCGGGCTGACCTCCGCCCGGACCATCGGCCGCTGCCGGGTGCGGGCCATCAGGGCGTCGATGTCGCGGTCGGCGTAACAGTTGATCGTGTTCGCGCTGCCCGCGGCTAGCGTCCCACCGGCCAGCGTCGCCGCCAGCAGTCCCCAGTGCGGCAGGCCCTTCGCGGCCAGGACCATGGCCGGGACGGTCGTGACCAGCAGCAACTCGATGATCCGCGGCTTGGTCAACGCCAGGTAGGACCGGACGACCGCCATCGGCCCGCGGCTGGCGGCCGGGGCCGGACCGAGCACCCCCGGGACGGCGGCGGAGCTGACGAGCGTCACGCGGAGCAGTCACCTCGCGGGCACGGACTTCGGACTCGGTGTCGGCGTCATGGTAGCCGGGCCGCTGCGCGACCCCGGACCGGTGGATCCGGCGGCACGTACCGGTCGGCGCCGCTAGGCTCGCAGCGGGACCGGAGCCGGCCCGACCCGGCCGTGGAGAGGAGTTCAGCCGACGGTGAGCACCACGTCGAAAACCTCACCCTCGTTGGAGTGGACCGACACCGACCGGCGCGCGGTCGACGTCGTGCGCGGGCTCGCGATGGACGCGGTGGAGGCAGCCGGTTCGGGGCACCCCGGCACCGCGATGAGCCTCGCACCGGCCGCGTTCCTACTGTTCCAGCGGCTGCTCCGCCACGACCCGACCGATCCGCAATGGCTCGGCCGCGACCGGTTCGTGCTGTCCTGCGGCCATTCCTCGCTGACCCTCTACATCCAGCTCTACCTGTCCGGTTACGGGCTGACCCTCGAGGACCTCAAGCTCTACCGGCAGTGGGGCAGCCGCACCCCGGGCCATCCCGAGCATGGCCACACGCTCGGTGTCGAGACGACGACCGGGCCGCTCGGTCAGGGCATCGGCAACGCGGTGGGCATGGCGATGGCGGCCCGGCGGGAGCGGGCGCTGTTCGACCCCGACGCCCCGGCCGGTCGGAGCGTCTTCGACCACACGATCTGGGCCTTCTCCTCCGACGGTGACATGGAAGAAGGCGTTCAGGCCGAGGCGGCCAGTCTGGCCGGGCACCAGCGGCTCGGGAACCTGGTCCTGCTCTACGACGACAACCACATCTCCATCGACGGCGACACCAAGGTGGCGTTCAGCGAAGACGTCTGTGCCCGCTACGCCGCCTACGGCTGGCACACCCAACGGGTCGAGCACTCCGAGGACGTCAACGCCCTGGACGCCGCCCTGACCAAGGCCCGCGACGAAACCGGCCGGCCGTCGCTCGTGGCGGTGCGCTCGATCATCGCCTACCCGGCGCCGCATGCGCAGAACACCGGCAAGGCGCACGGTGCGGCGCTCGGAGCCGACGAGGTCGCGGCGACGAAGAAGGTCATGGGGATGGATCCCGACCGGACCTTCTGGGTGCCCGAAGACGTCCTGGCCCGGGCCCGCGAGGTCGTGGACCGTGGCCGGGCGCTGCACGCCGCCTGGGAGGAGCGATTCCAGGCGTGGAAGGCGAAGAACCCCGGCCGGGCCGACGACCTCGAGCGGATGCTCGCCGGACGGCTACCCGACGGCTGGGACGCGAAGCTGCCGACCTTCCCCCCGGGCGGCTCGGTGTCGACCCGCAAGGCGTCCGGGAAGGTGCTCAACGCCGTCGCCCCGCAGCTGCCGGAACTCTGGGGCGGCTCCGCCGACCTCACCGAGTCGAACAGCACCGAGATCGAGAGCGAGCAGGCGTTCCTGCCGGACATACCGAACGGGCGCTACGTCCACTTCGGGATCCGCGAGCACGCGATGGGATCGACGCTCAACGGGATCGCGCTGCACGGGCCGACCCGGCCCTTCGGCGCGACGTTCTTCGTCTTCAGCGACTACATGCGGCCGGCGGTCCGGCTCGCGGCGCTGATGAAACTTCCGGTCGTCTACGTCTGGACCCACGACTCGATCGGGCTCGGCGAGGACGGCCCGACGCACCAGCCGATCGAGCAGCTGGCCGCCCTTCGGGCGATGCCCGGACTCGACGTGGTCCGGCCGGCGGACGCCACCGAAACCGTCGTCGCCTGGCGGACCATCCTCGAACGCCGTGGCGGCCCCGCCGGACTCTGCCTCTCCCGGCAGAACCTCCCGGTCCTCGACCGGACGGTGCACGGCTCGGTCGAAGGCGTCGCCCGCGGCGGCTACGTGCTGGCCGAGGCGAGCACCGGGATCCCCCGGGTCATCCTCATCGGCACCGGCAGCGAGGTGCATCTCGCGGTCGCCGCACGGGAACGGCTCGAGGCCGACGGCATCCCGACCCGGGTCGTGTCGTTGCCCTGCCGGGAGTGGTTCTTCGAGCAGGACCAGGCGTACCGGCAGACCGTGCTCCCGCCCGCGGTCCGGACGCGGGTATCGGTGGAAGCGGCGGTCGGATTCGGCTGGCGCGAACTGGTCGGTGACGACGGGGAGATCCTCAGCATCGAGCACTACGGCGCGTCAGCCGCGGCCGAGATCCTCTACGAGCAGTTCGGGCTCACGCCCGACCGGGTCGTCGCCGCGGCGCACGCCAGCCTTTCCAAGGTTGGTGCGGAGCACGGGGAGACGACCGGCAACTAGTAGGGAGTGGACATGACGGATCCGCTGGCAGCGCTAACCGAGCTCGGCGTCGCGGTGTGGCTCGACGACCTGTCCCGGGCCCGGCTCGACTCCGGCAACCTGGCGCAACTCGTGCGGGACCGCCACGTCGTCGGGGTGACTACCAACCCGACCATCTTCGACAAGGCGATCTCCGGCAGCGACGTCTACGACGACCAGCTCCTGGACCTGGCCCGCCGGGGGGTCGACATCGGCGAGGCGCTGCGCTCGCTCACCGCGACCGACGTCCGGCGCGCCTGCGACGTGCTGCGCCCGGTCTACGACGCGAGCGACGGTCTCGACGGCCGGGTCTCGCTCGAGGTCGATCCGCGGATCGCGGATCAGACCGAGACCACGATCGCCGAGGCGCGGGCCCTGTGGTGGCTCGTCGACCGGCCGAACGCCTTCATCAAGATCCCCGCGACCCGGCCCGGGCTGCCCGCGATCAGCCAGGCCCTCGCCGAGGGGATCAGCGTCAACGTGACGCTGATCTTCTCGCTCGCGCGCTACCGGGAAGTCATGGCGGCGTTCCTCGACGGCCTCGAGCGGGCGCAGAAGGCCGGCCACGACCTGCACGGGATCACGTCGGTCGCGTCGTTCTTCGTCTCCCGGGTCGACACCGAGGTCGACGCCCGCCTCGACAAGTTGGGCTCCAAGGAGGCGAAGGCGTTGCGCGGCCAGGCCGCCATCGCGAACACCCGGCTCGCCTACCGCGAATACGAGAAGGTCTTCGCCGAACCTCGCTGGGCGGCGCTGGCCGGAGCCGGGGCCCGCCCGCAGCGCCCGCTGTGGGCGTCGACTTCGACGAAGGACCCGGCGTACGAGGACACCCGCTACGTGGTCGACCTCGCCGCGCCCGGAACCGTCAACACCATGCCGGAGTCGACGATCGAGGCGGTGCACGACCACGGCGCGATCCGCGGCAACCAGATCAGCAGCCACTACCCGGAGGCCGAGGCGACCCTCGCCGGACTCGCCGGACTCGGAATCGAATACGACGACGTCGTGCGGGTGCTCGAGGAGGAGGGGGTCACGAAGTTCGCCGAGTCCTGGGCGGAGCTGATCAGCTCGGTCGACGCCCGGCTGTCCGCGTTCCGCTCCGAGACCAAGGCCGCGTCCACCGTCAAGCCGGCCAAGTGACCGCCCGGTGAGCGACCCCGGCTCGGTGACCGTCCGGGTCGACGACCGAGAGCTCCAGGCGATGAGCGACGCACTGGTCACGCAGGCCGGTGCCGAAGGTGTCCCGGCGGCCCTGGCCGCGAAGGACGACACGCTGTGGGGGCCGGACGCCCAGCCCGAAGCCGCAAACCGGCTCGGCTGGCTCGACTGCGCCACGGCGTCCCGACCCCTGATCCCGGAACTCGCCGGGCTGCGGCGCGACCTCGCCGACCGGGGGGTCGACCGGGTCGTGCTGGCCGGGATGGGTGGCTCGTCGCTCGCGCCGGAGGTCATCGCAGGCAGCTACGGCGTCCCCCTCGTCGTCGTGGACACCACCGATCCGGGGCAGATCCGCGCCGCCGCCGGGCAGGCCGACGAGCTGGCCCGCACGGTCGTCGTCGTCTCGTCGAAGTCCGGCGGGACGCTGGAGACCGACAGTCACCGGCGTTTCTTCGAAGCCGCCTTCCGGGCTGCGGGAATCGATCCGGTCGAGCGGCTCGTCGTCGTCACCGACCCGGACTCCCCGCTCGACGGTTCGGCCCGCCAGGCCGGCTACCGGGTCATCAACGCCGATCCGTCTGTCGGCGGCCGGTACAGCGCGCTCACGGCGTTCGGGCTGGTGCCCGCCGCGCTCGCCGGGGTCCCGGTCGTCGAGTTGCTGGATGCGGCGGCCACCGTGCTGCCGGCACTCTCCCGACCGGACGGGAATCCGGGCCTGTCGCTCGGCGCGACGCTCGCCGGCGGTGCCCGGCTCGGCCGGGACAAGGTCATCCTGGTCCCGGGTGCGGCCGGCCCGGGGGTCCCGGTCGGATTCGGGGACTGGGCCGAGCAACTGATCGCCGAATCGACCGGGAAACGGGGCACCGGGCTGCTACCGGTCGTGGTCGAAGCCGCCGACGCCCCTGGGACCGGCCCCGAACCGGACAGCCATCTGGTCCGGCTCGGCGGAGAGCCGCCGACCGCCGGCACGTCGGTGTCCGGCCCGCTCGGCGCCCAGTTCCTCGTCTGGGAGTACGCGACGGCGTTCGCCGGGCGGCTGCTCGGGATCGACCCGTTCGACCAGCCGAACGTCCAGGAGTCCAAGGACAACACCAACCGTGTTCTCGAGGCCGCCGGGGACGGGGAGTTGCCCGACGAGGCCCCCGCCTTCGTCGAGCGGGCCGTCGCGATCTACGCCGACCCGGACCTGCTCGCCGGGGCGACGTCGCTGGCCGGCGCGCTGACCGCTCTGCTGGCCACGGTTCCGGACCGGGGCTATCTAGCGGTCATGGCCTATCTCGACCGTTTCGCCGACGCTGCCGCCGCGCAGGTCCGGGGGGCGCTGGCCGCCCGGCTGCCGCACCCGGTGACCTTCGGCTGGGCACCGCGTTTCCTGCATTCGACCGGGCAGTTCCACAAGGGTGGGCCCGCAGTCGGGGCCTTCCTGCAGATCAGCGGTGTCGTGGCCGACGACCTCGCCATCCCCGGAAGACCGTTCTCGTTCGGCAAGCTCCAGCAAGCCCAGGCTCTCGGGGACCGGCAAGCCCTGTCCAGCCGGCATCGTCCGCTGCTCCGGCTGCATCTGCTGGACCGGGCGGCCGGCCTCGAGCAGCTCCTCGAGCAGCTCCTCGGTGCGGCATGAGCCCGGCCGGACCGGAACCGGTGAGCGACCTGCCGGTGAGCGACCTGCCGGTCGGAGCCGCGCAGGCGGGCGCCAGTGGGCCGGCGGCGAGCGGCCAGCGACCGGTGAATCCGCTAAGGGACCCCCGGGACCGGCGGCTGCCCAGGGTCCCCGACCCCTGCGCCATCGTCGTGTTCGGCGTGACCGGGGACCTCGCCCGGAAAAAGCTCATCCCCGCGGTGTACGACCTGGGGAACCGTGGCCTGCTACCACCGGGCTTCGTCCTGCTCGGGTTCGCCCGGCGGGACTGGGATCACGGCGACTTCGCGGACCTGGCCCGGGATTCGGCGGCGCAGTACGCACGGACCGAGTTCCGCGAGGACGTCTGGCAGCGGATCGCCGACAGCGTGCGCTTCGTCCCCGGCTCGTTCGAGGATGACGCGGGCTTCGACACCCTGGCCGAAACCCTCCGTTCGCTGGAGGAGAGCCACGGCATCGCCGGGAACGCCGCGTTCTACCTGTCGATCCCACCAGCCGCGTTCCCGGTGGTCCTCAAGCAACTGGCCCGCACCGGGCTGGCGGACAACCGCCGGGGCGGCGGGTGGCGCCGGGTGGTCGTCGAGAAGCCGTTCGGCCACGATCTCGACTCCTCGCGAGAGCTCAACCAGCTCGTCGACTCCGTCTTCGGCGTGCAGGACGTCTTCCGGATCGACCACTATCTGGGCAAAGAGACGGTGCAGAACCTGCTGGCGCTCCGGTTCGCCAACACGCTGTTCGAGCCCCTGTGGAACTCCCATTTCGTCGACTCCGTGCAGTTCACCATGGCCGAGGACGTCGGCATCGGCGGCCGAGCCGGCTTCTACGACAGCGCCGGCGCCGCCCGGGACGTTCTCCAGAACCACATGCTCCAGCTCCTCGCGCTCACCGCCATGGAGGAACCGGTCTCCTTCGACGCCGAGGCGCTCCGCATCGAGAAGCGCAAGGTGCTCGGGGCGATCTCGCTGCCGGAAGACCTCGAGCACGGCGCGATCCGCGGCCAGTACGAGCAGGGGTGGTTGGCCGGGCAACGGGTGGCCGGCTACCTCGACGAGAAGGACGTGCCCGACGACTCCCGGACCGAGACCTACGCCGCGGTGCGGCTGGGCGTCGAAACCCGGCGTTGGGCGGGGGTCCCGTTCTACCTGCGGACCGGCAAACGCCTGCCCCGGCGGGTCACCGAGATCGCGGTCCTGTTCAAGAAGGCGCCGCACCTGCCGTTCGCCAGCACGGACACCACCGAGCTGGGGCAGAACCAGCTCGTCGTGCGGGTCCAGCCCGACGAAGGAGTGACCCTGCGGTTCGGGTCGAAAGTGCCAGGTTCGGCGATGGAGGTCCGCGACGTGTCGATGGACTTCCTCTACGGCGCTTCGTTCACCGAGTCGAGCCCGGAGGCGTACGAGCGGCTGGTGCTCGACGTCCTGCTCGGCGACAAGACGCTGTTCCCCGACCACGAGGAGGTCGAGGCCTCCTGGCGGGTCGTCGACCCGCTCGAGGCCTTCTGGTCCGGGACGACCCCGCACCGCTACCGGGCCGGGGAATGGGGACCTGCCGCGGCCGACGACATGCTGGCCCGCGAGGGCCGATCCTGGAGGCGGCCGTGACCACCACGCTCTGGGACACCACCGGCGGGGACGTGGTGAAGGCGCTGGGCGCCGAAGGCCGGGCGGGCGGTGCGGTCGCCGCCGGACTCGCCCTGACGTTGATCGTCATCGTCGACGAGCGTCAGGTCGCCGCTGCCGAGCAGGCGGCGACGGTCGCCGCCCAGGCCCATCCGTGCCGGCTGCTCATCGTGGTCCGCCGACAGCTCGACACCGCCGATCGCCTGGACGCCGAAGTCCAGGTCGGCGGCCGGCTCGGCCCCACCGAGGCGGTCGTCCTGCGGATGTACGGCCGGCTCACGCTGCACGCCGAGTCGGTGGTGCTGCCCTTGCTCGCTCCCGACGCCCCGGTCGTCACCTGGTGGCACGGGCCGCCGCCGGACGAGATAGCCACCGACCCGCTGGGAGTCCTCGCCGATCGCCGGGTCACCGACTGCGCGCTGGCGCCCGACCCGGGCGCCGCCCTGCGGCAACGGGCGGTCGATTTCGCCCCCGGCGACACCGACCTCGCGTGGGGGCGCACCACACCCTGGCGGGCGCTGCTCGCCTCCGCGTTCGACTCCCGAGCCCTCACGCCGGACGCGGCCCGGGTCGAGGCCGAAGCCGGCAACCCCAGTGCCGCGTTGCTCGCCGGGTGGCTCGGTGACCGGCTGAGCCTGACCCCCGGCACCGAGGCCTCGGCCGGCCCGGGGGTCACCGATGTCGAGATCTCCTGCGGCCGCGAGCAGGTCTTCCGGATCAGCCGGCCGGACGGCCGGCTGGCGACGTTCTCCCGCACCGGTCAGCCGGACCGCCAGCTTCCGCTCCCCCGCCGCGGCCTGGGCGAGCTGCTCGCTGAAGAAGTGCGGCGTCTCGACGCCGACGCGGTATACGCCGAGGCGCTGGCCGCGACGACGGGGATTGCCGGCCTGCGCGATCGGTCCCCGGCGCGGACCCACCGCTGGCAGGACCCGATTATGGCCGGGTCGGACCGATGACCCCACCGGCCATCGTCATCCACCGCGACGCGGACCTGCTGGCCCGGGCGGTGACGGCGCGGATCGTCACCGCACTGGTCGATGCACAGTCCGCACGGGGCAACGGCTCGATCGTACTCACCGGAGGCGGAATCGGAACGGCAACCCTGGCCGGGCTCCGCGCGGCGCCGGCCCGTGACGCCATCGACTGGCGCCGGCTCGACGTCTGGTGGGGGGACGAGCGCTTCCTCCCGGCCGGGGACCCGGACCGCAACGAGACCCAGGCCCGGGCCGCACTGCTCGACGACGTCGGTCTCGACCCGGCCCGGGTGCACCCGATGGCAGCGAGCGACGGTGCGGACGGCGCGGACCCCGAGGCCGCCGCCGCCAGCTACGCCGCACAGCTGGCCGCCGCCGCCCGCCCGGAGGACCACGGGCCGGTCCCGGCCTTCGACCTGCTACTCCTCGGGATCGGACCGGACGGTCACATCGCCTCGATGTTCCCGGAGGCACCGGCCGTACACGACGAGCGCCCGGTAGTTGCCGTTCGCGGCTCGCTGAAACCGCCGCCGGTCCGGCTGACCCTCACCTTTCCGGCGATCAACGCCGCGCGGGAGGTGTGGATCCTCGCCGCCGGCGAGGAGAAGGCCCGAGCGGTCCGGCTGGCGCTGTCCGGGGCCGGTCCGGTCCAGCTGCCGGCCGCCGGGGTGCGCGGGCGGGTGGCCACCCGCTTCCTCCTCGATCGGGCGGCCGCCTCCGCGCTGCCGCAAAGCCTCGCCCGGTTCGCTTCCCCCTGACCTTCGCTCAGCGCTCGCGCAGCCGGGCCAGGGCCTCGGCGAGGATCGCCTCTCCGTCCGCGTCGTCGCGTCGCTCGCGAACATAGGCCAGGTGGGTCTTGTAGGGCTCGTTCCTCGGCGGCGCCGGGGTGTTATGCCGCTCGCGGCCGGCCGGGAAGCCGCAACGTGGGCAGTCCCACAGATCCGGTACCGCGGCGTCGACGGCGAAGGACGGCCGGGTCTCGTGACGGTTCGCGCACCAGAACGACACCCGCTGACGCGGGGCGACCTCCCCACGCTCGGCCTCCCCCATCGGCCCAGCGCCGACCCGACTCCCGCGGATCGCGTTCCCACCCGCCACCGGTTGCCTCCTCGTGCCGGACCGGCCGCCTTCGACGGGTCAGTGTTTCATGAGCAGACCGACCCCGATGATGGAAAGCACCCAGGTGACCCCCGCGAAGATGGTGATTCGGTCGAGGTTCTTTTCCACCACCGATGAGCCGGCCAGGGTGGATGACACCCCTCCGCCGAACAGGTCCGACAGCCCACCACCCTTGCCCCGGTGCAACAGGATGAGGACCACCAGCAGCAGGCTGGTGAGAACGACGAGGATCGACAAGCCGAGGATCATCTAGAAGACGGCCTTCTCTTCGGGGAAATGGCAGGCGGCCTGGTGCCCGGGGCTGAGCTCGACGAGCAACGGCTCGACCGTCCGGCAGATCTCCTGCGCCTTCCAGCAGCGGGTGTGGAACCGGCAGGCCGCCGGCGGATTGAGCGGGCTCGGCACATCCCCGGTCAAGAAGATGCGCTCGCGGGCATGCCCCTTGTCCGGGTCGGGAATCGGCACCGCGGAGAGCAGGGCCTGAGTGTAGGGATGCATCGCGTGCTCGTAGAGCCCGACCCGGTCCGCCAGTTCCACGATCTTGCCGAGGTACATGACCGCGACCCGGTCCGAGATGTGCCGGACCACCGACAGGTCGTGGGCGATGAACAGGTAGGTGAGGTCGAACTCGTTCTGCAGGTCCTCGAGCAGGTTGATGACCTGGGCCTGGATTGACACGTCGAGCGCGGAGACCGGCTCGTCGGCGATCACCATCTTGGGGCGCAGGGCCAGTGCCCGGGCGATCCCGATCCGCTGCCGCTGGCCGCCGGAGAACTCGTGCGGATAGCGGTTGTAGTGCTCGGGGTTCAGCCCGACCAGTTCGAGGAGGTCCTGGACCGCGCGCTTGACGCCCCGCTCGGTCTTGACCTTCTGGAGCCGGTACGGCGTGCCGACGATCGTGCCGATCGTGTGCCGCGGGTTCAGCGACGAATATGGATCCTGGAAGATCACCTGGATGTCACGGCGCACCGGGCGCATCGCGCCGGCCGAAAGATGGGTGATGTCCCGCCCCTGGAACCGGATCGAGCCAGCGGTCGGCTCCAGCAACCGGGCCAATAACCGCCCGGTCGTCGACTTGCCGCACCCGGTCTCGCCGACCAGGCCGAGCGTCTCGCCCTTGGCGATCGAGAAGCTCAGGCCGTCCACCGCCTGCACGTCACCGATCTTGCGCTGGAAGATGATCCCGCGCCGGACGGGGAAGTACTTCTGCAATCCACTGACCTGCAACAGGGCGTCGCCGTTGCCCGGCGCACCGTACCCGCCGGTCATCACCTCCGCCGCGACCCGATCAGCCATCGGTTCGCCGGCCGCTCGCGTTGAACGGATATCCGGTCATAGCGTCGGCGCCACTTCGTCCTTGAAGATCTGGCGTCGGGTCTTGACCGGCAGGTGGCAGGCGACCATATGTCCGGGCGCGGTCTCGAGCAGCTCGGGGATCTCGGTCCGACATCGGTCACCGTTCCGGTCGGCGTACTTGCACCGCGGATGGAAAGGGCAGCCGTCCGGCACGTTGATCAGCGACGGCGGGTTACCGCTGATCGGCTGCAACCGCTCCTGCCGGTCCCGGTCGAGCCGGGTCACCGAGGTCAGCAGCCCCCAGGTGTAGGGGTGCTCGGGCTTGTAGAAGGTGTCCTGGGCCGATGCGTACTCGGCGACCCGGCCGGCGTACATCACCAGCACGTCGTCGGCGACCTCGGCGACGACCCCGAGGTCGTGGGTGATGAGGATGACCGCCGAGTTGAATTCCCGCTGGAGCGTGTTGACCAGCTCGAGGATTTGCGCCTGCACGGTCACGTCGAGCGCCGTGGTCGGCTCGTCGGCGATCAGCAGGGCCGGGTCGCAGGACAGCGCCATCCCGATCATCGCCCGCTGCCGCATACCGCCGGAGAACTGGTGCGGGTAGTCGTCGACCCGGCTCTCCGGATTCGGGATGCCCACGAGCCGGAGCATCTGGACGGCCCGTTCCCGAGCCTCCTTGCGGCTGACCTTGTTGTGGAGCCGGTAGGCCTCGGCGATTTGCGAGCCGACCGTGAAGTACGGATGCAAGCTCGACAACGGGTCCTGGAAGATCATCGCCATCTTGGCGCCGCGGAGCGCACGCACCGCCTCCGGGTCGGCGCTCACCAGTTCCAGCCCGTCGAGCCAGATCTCCCCGGAGACCCGGGCATTGCCCCGGTTGTGCAGGCCCAGGACCCCGAGGCTGGTCACGCTCTTCCCGGAACCCGACTCGCCGACGATGCTCAGTGAACGGCCCCGTTCGAGGGTGAAGCTCAGACCGTCGACCGCCTTGACCAGGCCGTCGTCGGTCGGAAAGGAAATCTTGAGACCCCGGACGCTGAGGAAGGCGTCTCCGGGTGCCGGGGCCGGTCCGGTCTGTTCGACTTGCCGGACGGTCACGCTTCCTCCGGTGACGAGGCGATCAGCTGTACTGGACCCGCGGGTCCACCACAGCGTAGAGGACATCGACGATCAGGTTGGCCACGACGATGAAGACCGCCGCCAGCAGCGTGGTCCCGAGGATGATCGGCAGGTCCTCCGCGCCGATCGCATCGTAGGCCAGCTTGCCGAGGCCCGGCAGGTTGAACACGGTCTCGGTGAGGATCGCGCCGCCGAGCAGGCCGCCGAGGTCCAGCCCGAAGATCGTCACGATCGGGGTCAGGGCGGCGCGCAGGCCGTGTTTGAAGATCACCGTCCGTTCCGGCAGGCCCTTCGCGCGGGCGGTCCGGACGTAGTCCTCGGCCATGGTCTCGAGCATGCTGGCCCGGGTCAGCCGGGCGTATAGCGCGGCATAGAGGAAAGCCAGCGCCAGCCACGGCAGCAGCAGGTTGTGCGCCCAACTCAGCGGGTTCGTGCCGAACGACACGTAGTGCAGGTTGGGGAACCACTGCAACCAGCTGGGCCCGTATTCGAAGATCGCGGTTAGCAGCAACCCGGTGAAGAACACCGGCAACGAGACCCCCGCGAGGGCCACCGTCATCGACGCCCGGTCGACGAAGCTGCGCCGACGAAGCGCGGACGCGATCCCGGTAAGGACCCCCGCGACCAGCCAGATCACGGCCGCGCCGAGGGCCAGCGACAGCGTCACCGGAAAGCGGTTGGCGATCAGCGTCGTCACCGGCGTCTGGTACCGGTAGGAGTAGCCCAGGCAGGGCGCCGGGCACCGGTCAACGGTGGTGCCGTCGGTGACGGTCCGGCCGAGGAAGATCCCGGACATGTAGTCGACGTACTGGGCGGCGAGCGGCTTGTCGAGGCCGAGCTTGTGCTCGACCGCCTTGATCTGCGCCGGACTGGTGATCTTGCCCACGTAGAGGTAGGCGGGATTTGCCCCGGTCAATCGGGGCCCGACGTTGAAGATGCCGAAGGTCACGATGCTGAGAATGACCAGCACCAGTCCGGCCCCGAGGGACCGCCGAATGATGTATCGGATCACGAAGTCCGCCGACCGCGGTGGGCGAGGGGTTCACCCTCGCCCACCGCGGTCGGCGTCACCTTCCTTCGGCTGTCTCGGTCAGCGGCACTGCCGACGCGTCGCTGCGTACTTTAGGAGACGACACCCAGCGACACGAAGTCGTAGATGCCGAAGGAACCCTGGATGTAGATGTCGGTGACCCGCGGGTTGCGGTAGGTCAGGTCAGCTTCGTCCAGGAACGGCGCGAAGTCGGCCTGGTTCATGACCTCGACGTCGATCTGGTGGTCGAGGCTCGCTCGAGTCGCCGGATCGGTGGTCTTCTCCAAGGCGTTGATGTCGTTGTTCACGATCGGGTCGTTCAGGCTCGGGATGTTCGAGTTTCCACCCGAGACCGCGATGGCCTGACCGTCGACGATCGAGTACCACCAGCCGACACCGGTCGGGAAGTCGGCACCCCAGCCGTACTGGGTCATGCCCAGGTTGTGCTGGACGATGCTCGCCGGAGTCCCCACCCAGGTCGAGTAGTACGAGGACGCCTGCCCCGCACCCGGAAGCAGCGTGATGCCGACCCGGGCCAGCGCCTGCTGGGCCGCGTTGAAGACCTTCACCGACTTGCCCTCGTTGATGTAGGCCATGTGCGTGGAGAACCCGTGCGGGTGCCCACAGGCCGTCAGCTCCTGCTTGGCCATGGCGAGGTCACCCGTGTTGCCCGCACCGTTCGGGTACGGGTCGAAGGTGGAGTCGAAGCCGGCGATGTTCGGTGCGAGCATCGAACCGGTGATCTTCCCCGCGTAGTCGCCACCCCGGGCCAACTGGAGGTCGGACTTGTTGAGGGCGTACATGATCGCCAGCCGGCACGCCTTGTTGTTCAGCGGCGGGACGGTCGGGTCGATCGTGAAGTACCGGACGAAGTTGTCGGTCGGGTCGTCCGCGTTCGCCTTGAGCGCGGGCGTCGTGACGATCTTCGCCTGGGCGGCCGACTGCACCCCGGTGCCGCCGATGTCGACGTCGGCGGTGCCGGCCAGCAGGTGACTGTCGACGTCGGCCGGGTTGGAGTCGATCAGCAGGCTGATCGCGTCCGGCAGCGCCTTGCGGATCGGGTCGGTGCTGCGCACCCAGTACGGGTTACGGATCCAGCTCGCCGACTTGCCGGGCGAGTAGGAGACGAACTCGTACGGGCCGGATGCGACCGGCTTCAGCGCGTACTTGGCGCCGGTGTCCAGCGCCGCGGGAACGGGCGCGGAGCCGGGCAGCGCCATGATGTAGTTCCAGTCCGAGTACGGCTTCACCAGGTGGAAGACGATGGTGTTGGCGTCCGGCGTCACGATGCTGGAGAGCGACGGGTGACCCGCACCGTAGGGACCCAGGTAGGGCGAAGCGCCGCTCGCGTTGCACGTCGTGAGCAGGCAGATCACGTAGGTCGGACCGCCGCTGATCACGGTCGTCGCGAAGATCCGCTCGATCGCGTACTTGATGTCCTGGCTGGTGATCACCGCGCCGGTCTGGAACTTGATCCCGCTGCGCAGGTGGTAGGTCCACACCGTGGCGTCGGCGTTCGCCGTGCCCGGGGCGGAGGCCAGGTCCGGTACGACCTGGGTGCCGGCCGCGCCGGGAGCCGCGGCGTACGCCATCAGGGTCCGCTCGAACAGCCGCTGCATGTCCCAGCAGAACGCGTAGTACGTCCGCGCCGGGTCCCACGAGTCGCAGTCGCCGGAACTGATCAGATTGAGGGTGCCGCCGGGCTTGTTGGAGGCGTTGACGATGCCGGTTGTGGCGGCGTTGTAGCCGGTGAGCTTCGGTGGCGGCGTGTTGGGGCTGCTGCCCCCGCCGCACGCGGTGACGGCGAGCGGCAGCGCCGCGGCTACCGCCAGCAGCTTCATTTTCGAGAGATGTCTGATCATGTGTCCGTCCGTTCCTCTTCCTCTACTCGGTCCTGGGGCCAGGACGCCGGGCGTGCATGGCGGTCAGCGGATGGTCCTCGGGTCGAGGGCATCGCGCAGACCGTCGCCGAACAGGTTGAAAGCCATGACCGTGATGAAGATGGCCAGGCCGGGGACGAGCATGTAGGCCGGGTCGACCTGATAGATGCTGGTCGCGTCGGAGAGCATCTGGCCCCACGACGCGGTCGGTGGCTGGACCCCGACCCCGAGGTAGGACAGCGCGGCCTCGCTGAGGATGTTCGTCGGGATGAGCAGGGTGGAGTAGACCAGGATCGGCGCCCAGAGGTTGGGTAGCAGCTGGCGGAGCAGGATGTGCGGCGAGCGAGCGCCCATGCTGCGGGCGGCCTCGACGAACTCCTTCTCCCGCAGCGACAGCACCTGCCCACGAATGATTCGGCCGATGTAGGGCCCGCTGAAACCACCGATCACGAAGATCAGCACGACGATGTGCAAGGTGCTGCCCGACAATCCGATGAACGACCCGGGCGCCGCCTGGATGATCACCAGCAGGGCGATCGCGAATAGCAGCTGCGGGATGGACAGCAAGAGGTCCATGGTCCGGGCGATGAACGTATCGGCGATCCCGCCGAAGAAACCCGCGATCCCGCCGAAGAAGACGCCGATGACGACAGCGAGCAGGGTGGAGCCGAGGGCCACGATCAACGACACCCGGGCGCCGTAGACGATCCGGGCGAAGATGTCCCGCCCGCTGGTGGGTTCCACGCCGAGCAGGTGGGTCCCGCTGATTCCGCCGAAATGTCCGAACGGAACCAGGGTGTCCCGACTGAGCAGAGCGGTGTGGAAGGCGTACGGAGATTGCCCGTCGAGCGCGGTGATCACTGGTGCGAGCACCGCAACGATGACCAGGCAAACGACGATTACGCCGCCGCCCAGCGCCACCTTGTCCCGCTTTAGGCGCATCCAGGCGATCTGGCCGAGCGAGCGGCCCTCGATTCGGTGCCCCTCGGCGATCGCCACAGCTTCGGGCTGCGCCTCGAGGGCGCTGCCCTGCACTTCCAGCGGTGCGGTCATCCGGCGTCGTTGCCTCTCCCGCGGAACGCGACGCCGCCCGTGACGGCGCGCCGCACGTGGCGGTATCGGACCGAAGCATAGGACGCGGCGGCCGCGGCGCCACGCCGGGAGGGCCGACGTCATCTAATCGTGACCAAGCGGTGATCTAGGCGTTGCACGGGGCCGACGGACCCGACCGGAGATGATGTCCGTGAACCGCCGGCGAGCGTCGGCGGGAACGAAGGGCAGTGGCGTCGATGACGAGCGGGCCACCCCCGGCGGAGCGTGGCTGGCGAAGCTGGGCGCCGATCTTCGGCCGTCCCGGTCGCCGCGCGACCGGGCTGTTCCGGCCGCCGCCGCTGCTCGACGCCAGCGGCCGACCGAACCGGTCGGCGCAGTGGAAGCTCGCGCTGGCCGTGCTCGTCCTTGCGGTGCTCGCCGGCGTGCTGCACCACACCCGGCTGCCGAAGCCGCCGCCGATCGCCCTCGACTGCCACCATCCGGCGATCAAGCTCTCCAGTTCGACCGCGCGGACCCGGCAGATCCTCGCCTGGTCGGGCACCGGACCCGCGTCCGACCAGGTAGAGCTCGCGATCGGCAGGACCCTGCACCCGGCCGGTGCCGACGTGCTGACGGCGGAGCCCGCACCCGGGCAACCGAGCGACACCGCGGAGGCGCTGGGCGCACTCCAGGGCCTGAACGGCTGCTCGGTCCAGGGCACGTTCGTGCTCACCGTGCCCGCCGGGAGCTACACGGTGACCCTGTTCCAGGTCACCGGCAGTGGAGCCGCGGCGACCGGCCGACCGATCGCGACCGCACCGCTCACCGTGTCGTCGTAGCGCTCACGGCTGGAACCGGACGATCCGGACGAACTCGTCCACGTCGAGGCTGGCGCCTCCGACCAGCGCCCCGTCAACGTCTCGGCCGGCCATCATGTCGTCGATGTTGTCCGCCTTCACCGAACCGCCGTAGAGGATCCGCACCAGATCGGCCGACGACCCGGCCAGCTCGGCCAACCGTCCGCGCAGCGCCGCGCACACCTGCTGTGCATCGTCGGGGGTGGCGACCTCGCCGGTTCCGATCGCCCAGATCGGCTCGTATGCCAATACCACCCGGCCGACCGCCTCGGCGGTCAGCCCGGCCAACGCGGCCGAAAGTTGGTCAAGGCAGTGCTCGACCTGCCGGCCCTCCCGGCGCACCTCTAGCGGCTCGCCGACGCAGAGGATCGGCGTCAGCTCCACCCGGTGGGCGGCCCGCAGCTTGGCCGCGACATCGTCGTCGCTCTCAGCGTGGTGCAGGCGACGCTCCGAATGCCCGACGATGACGTAGGAGCAGCCGAGCCGAGCCAGCATCGCGCCACTGACGTCACCGGTGTGGGCCCCGGCCGGGTGGGCGGAAAGATCCTGGGCGCCGTAGCTGAGCAGCAGTCGCTCCCCGTCCACGACTGTCTGCACGCTCCGCAAGTCGGTGAACGGCGGCAGCACGGTGACGTCCACCCGGGCAAAGTCCTCGTCCCGGAGGGTGTAGGCGAGTCGCTCCAGATGCGCGATCGCCTCCAGGTGGTTGAGGTTCATCTTCCAATTGCCGGCGATCAACGGTTTGCGGGTCACGGCACCGCCAATGCGAGCAGGCCGGGCAGGTCCCGGCCCTCGAGGTACTCGAGGCTGGCGCCTCCCCCGGTGGAGATGTGGCCGAACGACGCGTCATCGAGGCCGAGCGCGCGCACCGCGGCCGCGGAGTCGCCGCCGCCGATGACGGTGAAGCCGCCCCGGACGGCGGAGACCTCGGCCACCGCCGCGGCCACCCCCTTCGTGCCGTTCGCGAATGCGTCGAGCTCGAAGACACCCATCGGGCCGTTCCAGAACACGGTCCGGGCGTCGGTCAGCGCGGCGGCGAATTGTGCAACCGTGGCCGGCCCGATGTCGAGGCCGGTGAACCCGGGCGGGATCCGCTCGGCATCGACTACCGAGCACGCCGCATCGGGCTCGACGTGGGCTGCCGCGACGATGTCGGAGGGCAGCCGCAACTCGATCCCGCGGGAGGCTGCCAGCTCGAGGAACCCGCGGCAGGCATCCAGCTGGTCGGCCTCGAGCAGCGAGTCCCCCACTTCGTGGCCCTGCGCGGCGAGAAACGTGTAGCACATGCCGCCGCCAATGAGCAGCCGGTCCACCCGCTCCAGCAGACGGGCAATCACCCCGAGCTTGTCGGAGACCTTGGCACCGCCGAGGATGACGACGTACGGTCGCTCCGGTGCCTCGGTGAGCCGGCGAAGCACGGCCAGTTCGCGCAGGACGAGCTCGCCGGCCGCATGCGGCAGCCGGGCCGGCAGGTCGTAGACGCTGGCGTGTTTGCGATGTATTGCGCCGAACGCGTCATCGACGTAGCAGTCGGTCAGGCCGGCCAGCCGGTCGGCGAACGCCGCCCGCTCCGCGTCGGACGGGCTGGTCTCGGCCGACTCGAAGCGCAGGTTCTCGAGCAACGCGACGCCGCCGTCATCGAGTGAGCGGACCGTCTCGGCGGCATCGTCGCCGGCCACGTCCTCGGTGAAGGCCACCGGCGCCGCGAGTAGCTCGCCGAGCCGTTCGGCCGCGGGCCGGAGCGTGAGTTCCGGGACACGCTGCCCTTTCGGCCGGCCAAGATGCGCGCCTACCACCACCCGCGCGCCTCGGCCGGTGAGCTCACGGATCGTGGCGACGCTGGCGCGGATCCGACCGTCGTCGGTGATCCGAGTGCCGTCGAGCGGCACGTTGAGGTCGGCCCGGACGAAAACCCGACGACCCGCGACGTCACCCAAACTCTGCACGGACGGAAGGCGACCGCCCACTAGCGGAGGCGCGAGCCGACGAGCGCGGTCAGGTCGGCGAGCCGGCTCGCGTAGCCCCACTCGTTGTCGTACCAGCCGACGACCTTCACCTGTCGGCCGTTGGTCATCGTGAGCAACGAGTCGAACGTGCACGAGGCCGGGCTGCCGACGATGTCGCTCGAGACGATCGGGTCGTCGGTGTAAACGAGGTAGCCCTTGAGCTGGCCGTCGGCAGCTGCCCGGTAGGCGTCGTTGACCGCCTCCGTCGTAACGTCGCATCCCAACTCGACGACCAGGTCGGTGACCGAGCCGTCGGGAACGGGAACCCGCATCGCGATGCCGTCGAGGCGACCGGCCAGGGCGGGCAGGACGAGGCTGGTCGCCTTCGCCGCGCCGGTCGACGTCGGGATTATGTTGATCGCCGCGGCCCGGGCCCGGCGCAGATCCTTGTGCGGGAAGTCGAGGATGACCTGGTCGTTCGTGTAGGCATGGATCGTCGTCATGAAGCCCCTGACGATCCCGAAGCTGTCGAGCAGAACCTTGGCCAACGAGGCGACGCAGTTCGTCGTGCAGGAGGCGTTGGACAGGATGGCGTGCCGGTCCGGGTCGTATTCCTGGTCGTTGACCCCCATGACGACGGTGAGGTCCTCGTCGCTCGCCGGAGCGCTGATGATGACCTTCTTCGCCCCGGCCCGCAGGTGTGCCCCCGCATCAGACGCCCGGGTGAAGCGGCCGGTCGACTCGATCACCACGTCGACCCCCAGGTCCCGCCAGGGCAGCGCGGCCGGATCGCGCACGGAGAGCACGCGGATCGTCGTGTCACCCACCGCGATTCCGTCAGCGGTGGACCGAACATCTCGAGGGAGGGTGCCGAGCACCGAGTCGTACTTGAGCAGGTAGGCGAGGGTCGCCGGGTCGGTCAGGTCGTTGACGGCGACGATCTCGAGGTCGCTCGACCCGGTCGCGGTAACCGCCCGCCAGAAGTTCCGACCGATCCGGCCGAACCCGTTGACGCCGACTCGGGTCGCCACGTGAGCCTCCCTCATCGATCGGTCCCCGGCGCGGACCTTACCGCCGGTCAGGGCGCGAGCATCTCCGGGGTCAGGTTCGCCTCGGTACCCGGGATGCCGAGATCCTCGGCACGGCGGTCGGCGAGCGCAAGCAACCGGCGGATCCGGCCGGCGATGGCGTCCTTGGTCAGCTGGGGGTCGGCCAGCGACCCCAGTTCCTCCAGGCTCGCCTGGGCGTGATCGAGTCGGAGCCGGCCCGATGCAAGCAGGTGCTCTGGAGCATCCGGACCGAGGATCTCCAGCGCCCGCTGGACCCGCGCGCCCGCGGCCACCGCCGCCCGGGCGGAGCGGCGGAGGTTGGCGTCGTCGAAATTGGCGAGCCGGTTCGCCGTCGCGCGGACCTCGCGGCGCATCCGGCGTTCCTCCCACGCGAGCACGCTGCCGTGGGCTCCGAGCTTGGTGAGCAGCACCCCGATCGCATCGCCGTCGCGCACGACGACGCGATCGACGCCGCGGACCTCCCTCGCCTTCGCCGACACGCCCAGGCGGCGGGCCGCCCCGACGAGCGCCAGGGCGGACTCCGGCCCGGGACACGTGATCTCGAGGGATGAAGATCGGCCGGGCTCGGTGAGCGAACCGTGGGCCAGGAAGGCCCCGCGCCAGGCGGCTGCCGCATCACACACCCCACCGGAAACCACCTGGGGCGGCAGACCACGAACCGGTCGGCCGCGCTGGTCGATCAGACCGGTCTGGCGGGCCAGGCTGTCGCCGTCCCTGGCCACCCGGACGAGGTAGCGGGTGCCCCGACGCAGCCCCCCAGCCGCCATGACGGCGATGTCGGTCGGGTGTCCGAAGACCTCGCCGATGTCCCGACGCAACCTGCGGGCCACTGCGCCGGTATCGAGCTCGGCTTCGACGACGAGGCGCCCGCTGACCAGATGCAGGCCTCCGGCGAACCGCAGCAGGGCAGACATCTCCGCCTTGCGGCAGCACGGCTTGGTGACCGAGAGTCGCGAGAGCTCGTCCTTGACCGCCGCCGTCATTGCCATGGTCGCTCTCCTCGGTACCGCGTAAATATCTCGTCGAAAGCGGCCGCCAGCCGAGTGGGATCGTGCCGTGGACTGCCGTCGCCACCAGCAAGCGGCCGGACAACCAGTTCGGCACCGAAGCCGGCTGCGCACTCGGCCAGCGCCGGCGTTCCCGCCGGATCGATGCTCGTCGGGTCGGCAAGCACGACATCGAAGCGGAGCTGGGGGGCGTGCGCCGCCAACACCTCCAGATGGGTCTCCGCCGAGAAGCCCTCAGTCTCCCCCGGCTGTGGGACCAGGTTGAGTGCAAGCAACCGGCGGCCGGCGGTTGACTCGATCGCCTTCGCCAGGCCCGGCACGAGCAGATGGGGAATGACGCTCGTGAACCACGAGCCGGGACCGAGGATCAACCAGTCCGCGTCGAGCACGGCCTCCACAGCCGCCGGGCACGCGACCGCGTCGTCCGGCTCGAGCCGGACGTCGACTACCCGGCCGGTCGTCGTGGCGACCGCTACCTGACCGCGGACCTCGGTATGCGTCAGCCGGTTATTGGGGTCGAGGCCGGTGACGTCCGCGACGATGTCGAGCGGCTCGGTGGCCAACGGCAGGACCCGGCCGCGGATCCCCAGGAGCCGACCGAGCAGGTCGAGCGCTGGTACCGGACCCCCGACCACGTCAGCCAGCCCGGTGAGCAGCAAGTTTCCGATCGGGTGACCGGCCAGCGGGCCGATGCCGGTGAATCGGTGCTGGACCAGGTCGGTCCAGGTGCGCCCCCACGCATCGTCCGCGGCCAACGCGGCCAACGCCATCCGCAGGTCCCCGGGCGGCAGCGCACCGAGCTCAGCCCGCAGCCGTCCACTCGAGCCGCCATCGTCGGCGACGGTGACCACGGCGGTGAGCCGGTCGGTGAGCGACCGCAGGGCGGCGAGCGACGCGGCCAGGCCGTGCCCGCCGCCGCAGGCAACCACCCGCGGGCCGGCACTCATTCGCGTCCCAGGTCGCGATGGACCACCTGGACATCGACATCCTGGCCAGCCAGGTCGCCGGCGAGCACCTCCGCCATGGCTACGCTGCGATGTTTTCCGCCGGTGCAGCCCACGGCGAGGGTGAGGTAGCGCTTCCCCTCACGACGGTATCCGTCCGTGACCACCCGCAACAGCTCGCCGTAGCCCGCGGCGAACTCGCGGGCGCCCGGCTGGGCGAAGACGTACTCGGCAACGCGCGGGTCGAGCCCGTTGAATGGCTGGAGAGCCTCGACCCAGTTCGGGTTCGGGAGGAACCGGCAGTCGACGACGAGGTCGGCGTCGGCCGGCAGGCCGTACTTGTAGCCGAACGACACGACGGTAGCCCGCAACCGCTCCTCGGCGTCGCCGCTGAACGCCGCGTCGACCTTTGCCCGAAGCTCGTGCACGTTGAGCACGCTGGTGTCGATGACGAGGTCCGACTCGCCGCGCAAATCTCGGAGCAACGCCCGCTCCGCTTCGATCCCGTCGACCAGCCGCCCATCTTCTTGCAAGGGATGTGGCCGCCGGACGTTCTCGAAACGCCGGACCAGCGCTTCGTCGGTGGCCTCGAGAAAGACCACGCGAGGGGCCAGGCCGCGGCGGTCCAGGTCTTCGAGAGCCGTCCGCAGATCCGAGGAGAAGGCCCGGCTGCGCACGTCGACCACCGCCGCGATGCGCGACACCGCACCCTGAGAGCGGCTTCCGAGGTCGGCGAGCGTCGCGAGCAGCGAGGGCGGCAGGTTGTCGACGACGTACCAGCCGAGGTCTTCGAGACACTTCGCCGCAGTGCTCCGCCCGGCACCCGACAACCCGGTGATGATGGCGATCTCGAGCCCGCCCACGCCGGTCACACCGGCACCTCCCCGTCGATGTCTCGCACCGAGACAGCCGCCGCCAGCGGCAGCGGGTCCGGTGGCGGGTCGAGGATCTCACCCGTCGCAGCATCGACCGCGCCCGCCACCGGTTCCGCGGCCAGGGAGGCATGGACCGCGGCCGCGGTCCGCGGGCCCACGCCGGGCACGGCGGCGATCTCCTCGACGGTCGCCGCACGAAGCCGCTTCACCGACCCGAACCGCCGGAGTAGTGCGGCACGCCGGGTCTCACCCAACCCCGGCACGGTGTCCAGCGCGCTGACCGTCATCGACCGCGATCGCTTCTGCCGGTGGTAGGTGATAGCGAAACGGTGCGCCTCGTCCCGGACCCGTTGCAGCAGATACAAACCCTCGCTGGTCCGCGGAAGGATCACCGGATCGGGGTCCGCGGGCAGCCAGACTTCCTCGAGCCGCTTGGCCAACCCGACCAGGGCGACGTCGTCGATCCGCAGATCGCGCAGCGCCCGAGCACCGGCCGACACCTGCGGCGCGCCGCCGTCGACAACGACGAGGTTCGGCGGATAGGCGAATTTCCGCGGCCGCCCGGTTGCCGGGTCGATCGGTCGGATTTCGGCCCCGGCCGCTGCCGTGCGGGCCTGCTCCTCGAGGTAGCGGCGGAAGCGCCTAGCCACGACTTCGTAGATAGCGGCGACGTCCCCCTCGCCAGCGAACCCGCGGATCGCGAATCGGCGGTACTCCGACTTGCGGGGCAGGCCGTCCTCGAACACCACCATGCTGGCAACCACGTCGCTCGCCTGAAGGTTGGAAACGTCGAAGCACTCGATCCGCAGCGGCGCGGCGGGTAGTCCGAGCGCGTCCTGCACTTCCTGGAGCGCGCGGCTTCGGGCCGTGAGGTCGCTAGCGCGGCGCAATTTGTGCCGGGCAAAGGAATCCCGGGCGTTGCGCTCTACGGTCTCCAGCAGCGCGCGCTTGTCCCCGCGCCGGGGCACGCGCAAGGAAACCCGGGCGCCCCGGGCTCCTTCGAGGAGTCCGGTGACCGCTGCGAAATCCGGCGGCAACACCGGAACCAGGATCTCCCGCGGCACCTCGTTGCCCTCGTCGAGGTAGGCCTGGCCGAGGAATTGTTCGACGAGACCGCCCAGATCGATGTCCTCCACCTTGTCGACGACCCAGCCGCGCTGCCCGCGGACCCGGCCACCGCGGACATAGAAGACCTGGACCGCAGCCTCGAGCGGATCCTCCGCGAAAGCGACGACATCGGCGTCCGTGCCGTCGCCCAGGACGACGGCTTGTTTTTCCATCGCCCGGCGCAGGGCGCCGATGTCATCACGCAGCCGCGCGGCCCGCTCATACTCCTGGGCCGCAGCGGCAGCGGCCATCTCCCGTTCCAACCGACGCAGGTAGGTGGTCGTGGAGCCACTCATGAAGTCGCAGAAATCCTCGACGATGCGCCGGTGTTCGGGGGCCCCGACCCGCCCGACGCAGGGCGCCGAGCACTTGTCGATGTAGCCGAGCAGGCAGGGTCGGCCCACCTGGTGGGCTCGGCGGAACACGCCGGCGGAACAGGTACGGGCCGGGAACACGCGCAGAAGCAGGTCCAGGGTTTCCCGGATGGCCCAGGCATGCGCGTACGGACCGAAGTACCGGACACCCTTGCGTCGCGGGCCACGCATGACCTGCAGTCGTGGGAATTCCTCGTCGAGGGTGACCGCGAGCGAGGGATAGCTCTTGTCGTCCCGGTACCGCACGTTGAATCGCGGGTCGTACTCCTTGATCCAGTTGTACTCGAGCTGGAGAGCCTCGACCTCGGTCGCGACGACGGTCCAATCCACCCCGGCCGCCGCGCGGACCATCGCCTGGGTCCGCACGTGCAGATGATGGATGTCCTGGAAGTACGACCCGAGCCGAGCGCGCAGGCTCTTCGCCTTGCCGACGTAAAGGACCCGACCGTGCTCGTCGCGAAAACGGTAGACACCCGGCCCGTCGGGGACCGAGCCGGCCGGCGGTCGGTAACTCGCCGGATCTGCCACGAGCTCAACCCTAGTCGCCGACCCCTCCCGGTTTGGCGGGTTGCAGGGGCGATATGCGACCCTTTGCGACGCGGTGGATATCTCGACGGAGAACCCATGACACGACACGACGACGTAGGTGTCGAGATCGTCGTCGAGGACGGCGATCAGCACGGTCACAGTCGACCGATCGTGCTCCGGCTCGGTTGGCGTCGCGACGAGCCGATGGCGGTCCAGTTCACCCTCCGCGGCATCCCCGACCACCCCGTGTTGTACTGGGGGGACTGGGCGATCCTGCGGGACTTTCTCCGCTACGGCCTAGAGGAACCGACCGGCGACGGCGATGTGCGGATCACCCCGGAGTCCCCCGCGGGAACGATCCGCCTCGACCTCGGCTCGGCCGGCGGACGACCCTGCGCGGTGCGGCTGCCGATGGCGACGGTTCGCGGTTTCCTCGCAGCCACCGAAGCGATCGTGCCATCCGGCGAAGAGGCCAGCGAGGCGCTGCTCGAGGCGCTCATCGAGCGGCTGCTACAGCGCTGAGCTGCGGGGGGCGACCCACGACCCGACGCAGGAACTCCCCGGTGTGGCTGCCCGGTATCCGGGCGATGTCTTCCGGTGTCCCCTCGGCGATCACCAGACCGCCCCCGGAACCGCCTTCCGGACCGAGGTCGACAACCCAATCCGCGGTCTTGATCACGTCGAGGTTGTGCTCGATGACTATGACGGTGTTCCCGGAATCGACCAGCCGGCCGAGCACACCGAGGAGCTTGCGGATGTCCTCGAAGTGCAGACCGGTGGTTGGCTCGTCGAGGACGTAGACCGTGCGCCCGGTCGACCGGCGCTGCAGTTCCGAGGCCAGCTTCACCCGCTGCGCCTCGCCGCCGGAGAGCGTCGGTGCCGGCTGACCGAGTCGCACGTAGCCGAGCCCGACGTCATCCAGGGTCGTCAGGTGCCTGGCTATCGCCGGGATCGCCGCGAAGAATGCGCCTGCCTCCTCGATCGGCATGTCCAGCACGTCGGAGATCGTCCGGCCCTTGAAGTGCACCTCGAGCGTCTCCCGGTTGTACCGCGCGCCGTGGCAGACCTCGCAGGGGACGTACACGTCCGGGAGGAAGTTCATCTCGATCTTGATCGTGCCGTCGCCGGCGCACGCCTCGCAGCGGCCCCCCTTGACATTGAAGGAGAACCGTCCAGGCAGGTACCCGCGGACCTTCGCCTCGGTGGTCTCGGCGAACAACCGGCGCACGTGATCGAAAACGCCGGTGTAGGTCGCCGGATTGGACCGGGGGGTCCGCCCGATCGCCGACTGGTCGACGTGCACGACCTTGTCGATGAACTCGACACCGTCGACCCCGCGGTGCCGCCCGGGGACGACCCGGGCGCCGTGCAGCCGATTCGCCAGGGAGGCATAGAGGATGTCGTTGACCAAGGTCGACTTCCCCGAGCCCGAGACCCCGCTGACCGCCACGAAACAGCCGAGCGGGAAAGAAACCGTGACGTCGCGCAGGTTGTGCTCGCGGGCGCCCCGAACGGTGAGCTGCCGCCCCCGGTCGATCCGGCGTCGGATGTCCGGCACGGGGATCGATCGACGGCCGGTGAGGTAGGCCCCGGTCAACGAACGCTCACTGGCCAGTAGCTGATCGAGGGGTCCGGACACGACGATCTCGCCGCCGTGCTCGCCGGCACCCGGCCCGATGTCGACGATCCAATCGGCGGTGCGGATCGTGTCCTCGTCGTGCTCGACGACGATCAGGGTGTTACCCAGGTCGCGGAGCCGGACCAGCGTCTCGATCAGCCGGTGGTTGTCCCTCTGATGCAGACCGATGGACGGCTCGTCGAGCACGTAGAGCACGCCAACCAGACCGGAGCCGATCTGGGTGGCGAGGCGGATCCGCTGCGCCTCACCACCGGCGAGGGTAGCCGCCGGGCGGTTCAGGGAGAGGTAGTCGAGCCCGACGTCGAGCAGGAACCGCAGGCGCTCGTTCACCTCCTTCAAAACCCGTTCGGCGATCGTCCGGTCCCGCGGGCTGAGGCGCAGGCCGCCGAGGAAGGCCGCGCATTCCGAGATCGGCTTCGCGGCGATGTCCGCGATCGTGGCCCCGCCGACGGTGACCGCGAGGGAGGCCGGCTTGAGCCGGGAGCCGTGGCAGTCCGGGCACGGGACTTGCCGCATGAAGCCCTCGAATCGTTCTCGCCCACTCTCGCTCTCCGCCTCGCTGTGGCGGCGCTCGAGATAGGGGAGGACGCCCTCGAAACTCGTGTAATACGACCGCTCGCGCCCGTACCGGTTCCGGTAGCGGACGTGGACCTGCCCGGGATGGCCGTTCAAAACAGCGCGTCGAACCCGGATCGGGAGCTTCTCCCAGGGGGTGTCCATGGCGAAGTTCAGCGTCGTCGCCAGCGCCTCGAGGAGTCGGCCGAAGTAGTCGCTCGTGTGGCCGCCGGCCCAAGGAGCGATCGCGCCCTGGGCCAGCGACCGGGCCGGGTCGGGGATCACCAGCTCCGGATCCACCTCCATCCGGGTACCGAGCCCGGTGCAACTCGGGCAGGCGCCGTACGGCGAGTTGAACGAGAACGAGCGCGGCTCCAGCTCCTCGAAGGACAAGTCGTCGTCGAGGCACGCCAGGTGCTCGGAGTAGGTCCGCTCCCGAGTCGGGTCGTCGGCCGACCGGTCGACGAAGTCGAAGATCACCAAGCCGCCGCCGAGCCCGAGGGCGGTCTCAACCGAGTCGGTCAGCCGGCGCCGGGCACCGGACTTGGCGGTCAGCCGATCGACGACCACCTCGATCGTGTGCTTCTCGTACTTGACGAGCTTCGGCGGTTCGCTGAGCGGGGCCACCGTCCCGTCCACCCGGACCCGGCTGTAGCCCTTGCTCGCTAGATCCCGGAACAGCTCCCCGTACTCCCCCTTGCGGCCGCGGACCACAGGCGCGAGGACCTGGAAGCGGGTGCCCTCCGGGATCTCGAGAACCCGGTCGACGATCTGCTGCGGCGTCTGCCGGGCGATCGGCTTGCCGCACACCGGACAGTGCGGCTGGCCGATCCGGGCGAACAGGAGCCGGAGGTAGTCGTACACCTCGGTGATCGTGCCGACCGTCGAGCGCGGATTGCGCGACGTCGACTTCTGGTCGATCGACACGGCTGGCGACAGGCCCTCGATGAAGTCCACGTCCGGCTTGTCCATCTGGCCCAGGAACTGCCGGGCATAGGCGGAGAGGGATTCGACGTATCGTCGCTGACCTTCGGCGAAGATCGTGTCGAACGCGAGGCTCGACTTGCCGGACCCGGACAGGCCGGTGAACACGATCAGCGCGTCGCGCGGCAAATCGAGGTTGACGTCGCGCAGGTTGTGTTCGCGGGCGCCGCGAATGAGGAGACGATCGGCCACGGGGCGGGCGCTCCCAAGCTCGCAGTTTTCGGGTTTCCAGGCAGACTAACCGGCGTGAGTGACACTGTCCTTCCAGATCATGGAGGTCGGATGAGCAGCGAGTACACCGGCGCGGTCCGGGTCGGCGGTCCCGCCGACGTCCGCGAACTACCCGACCTCACGATCACCAAGATCGCGGTCGGGCCGATGGACAACAACGCCTACCTGCTCCGCTGCCGATCGACCGGCGATCTCGTGCTCGTCGACGCGGCGAACGAGCCGGACCGGCTGCTCTCCGAGATCGGCAGCGGCGGGCTGACCCGGGTGGTCACCACCCATCAACACTTCGACCACTGGCAGGCCCTGGCCGCCGTCTCGGCGGCCACCGGCGCTCGACTCGTCGCGCACCCGCTCGACGCCGACGCGCTGCCGAGCGCGGTCGACGAGCTGGTGACCGATGGTGACCGGATCGCGGTGGGCCGCTGCGAGCTGGAGGTCATCCATCTCACCGGCCACACCCCCGGCTCGATCGCGCTGCTCTACAACGGACCCGACCGGCCGCACCTGATCACCGGAGACTCGCTGTTCCCGGGGGGCCCGGGGAACACTTTCGGAGACGCCGACGCCTTCGCCAGCTTGATGACCGACCTCGAGGACAAGGTGTTCGCCCGGCTCCCGGACGAAACCTGGGTCTACCCGGGGCACGGGGCGGACACGACGATCGGCGCCGAACGACCTTCGGTCCCGGCATGGCGGGCCCGCGGCTGGTAGCCCGAATCGGCCCCGTCGGGACCACCCGGGACCGCGAGTGTGCAATTTCCGACGGGACCCCAGCGTGGATCGGCCGGATTTGCGTCGGAAATTGCACACTCGCCGCTGGGCCGGCCGGTCAGCCCGCCTCGATCAGCTCGATCCGGTTCCCGAACGGATCGTCGACGTAGACCCGCGCGCGCCCGTCCAGCCGCTCGCCGGCGCTCACCGGGTGACCCCCGGCGGCCAGGACCGCCGTCAGGCCGGCCAGATCGGTGACGACGAGCGCCGGGTGCGCCTTGCGAGCCGGCCGGAAGTCCTCCTCCACCCCCAGGTGGATGTTCACGTCGCTGCCCCCGAACCAGGCGCCGCCACGGCCGGCGAGCACGGCCGGCTTCGGTTGGCGGGGCAGGCCCAGGAGGTCCTGGTAGAAGGCGACGGCCAGGTCCTCCGCCCCGACCGGCATCGCCAGCTGCACGTGATCGATCCGCTGCACGCCCACCCGCCCATCATGCCGTCCGGGCGCCGGCGGGAGGGAAGCTGGGCATCGGGAGCGAGAGGGGTAGCTGTTGGTTCTCAACCCACCGTGCTGGGTCGTTCGCGGCGCGTCTCCGTCGCCATTCCACTGCTCGCCGCCGCCGAGCTCGGCGGTTTCGCCGGAGCGCCGGCGCCCGGGTCGCCCTCGGCGGCGGCATCGGTCTCGCGCTGTTCGCGATCGCCTGGAGGTTGGGCCGCCTGCGCCGACGGCTCGGCTAGGGCGCGATCAGACGACTCCGGCCGCCTGCATGCCGCGCATCTCCCGCTTCAGCTCGTTGACCTCGTCGCGGAGGCGCGCGGCCAGCTCGAACTGCAACTCGGTCGCCGCCTGGTGCATCTGGTCGGAGAGCTGCTGGATCAGCGCGGCCAGCTCGGCCCGGGGCAGTCCGGCCAGCTCGGCCGCGTGCCGGCCGGGTGCCGAGGACCGCGAACCCATTCCGGAGGCGGGGGTGCGCCCGCGGCTCTGCTGACGGCCGCCCCCGCCGATCAGCTCCTCCCGGGCGACGTCGCGGACGACGTCGTCGAGGATGTCGGCGATCCGCTTCCGCAACGGCTGCGGATCGAGTCCCCGCGCGGTGTTGTAGCTCACCTGTTTCGCGCGCCGACGGGTGGTCTCCTCGATCGCCTTCCGCATCGACGGGGTGATCCCGTCGGCGTACATGTGCACCTGTCCGGACACGTGGCGGGCGGCCCGGCCGATGGTCTGGATCAGTGAGGTGCCGGAGCGGAGGAAGCCCTCCTTGTCCGCGTCGAGAATCGCCACCAGCGAGACCTCCGGCAGGTCGAGGCCCTCGCGGAGCAGGTTGATCCCGACGAGAACGTCGTACTCGCCGAGCCGCAGCTCGCGCAGCAGTTCGACCCGGCGGAGGGTGTCCACCTCGCTGTGCAGGTAGCGCACCCGGATCCCGAGATCGAGCAGATAGTCGGTGAGGTCCTCGGCCATCTTCTTGGTCAGCGTCGTCACGAGCACCCGCTCGTCGCGGTCCGCGCGCAGGCGGATCTCGTGGACGAGGTCGTCGACCTGGCCCTTCGTCGGCTTGACCACGATCTCCGGGTCGATCAGCCCCGTCGGACGGATGATCTGCTCGACCACGCCGTCCCCGCGGCCGAGCTCGTACGGGCCGGGCGTAGCGGACAGGTACACGGTCTGCGCGATCCGGTCGAGGAACTCCTCGAACTTCAACGGCCGGTTGTCCATCGCGCTCGGCAGCCGGAACCCGTGCTCCACCAGTGTCCGCTTGCGCGACATGTCGCCTTCGTACATTCCGCCGATCTGCGGCACCGTCACGTGCGACTCGTCTATCACGAGCAGGAAGTCGTCCGGGAAGTAGTCGAGCAGGGTGTGTGGCGGCGTGCCGGGACCGCGGCCGTCGATGTGCCGCGAATAGTTCTCGATGCCGGAGCAGAAGCCGACCTGGCGCATCATCTCGATGTCGTAGGTCGTGCGCATCCGCAGCCGTTGCGCCTCCAGCAGCTTGCCCTGCCGGTCCAGCTCCGCCAGCCGCTCCGCGAGCTCCAGCTCGATCCCGGTGATCGCCCGCTCCATGCGCTCCGGACCCGCGACATAGTGGGTCGCCGGGAAGACGAGGACCTGCTCGTCCTCGCGGATGACCTCCCCGGTCAGCGGGTGGAGGGTCGAGATCCGCTCGATCTCGTCGCCGAACAGTTCCACGCGGACGGCAAGTTCCTGGTAGACCGGATAGATCTCGACGGTATCCCCGCGGGCCCGGAACGTGCCCCGGGTGAACGCCAGGTCGTTGCGGGTGTACTGAATGTCGACCAGCCCGCGGAGGAGCGCCTCCCGGTCGACCTGGCCGCCGAGCTCGAGCCGCAGGCAGCGGTCGATGTACTCCTGCGGGGTGCCGAGCCCGTAGATGCACGAGACCGAGGCGACCACGACGACATCGCGCCTGGTCAGCAGGGACATCGTCGCCGAGTGCCGGAGCCGCTCGACCTCCTCGTTGATCGAGGAGTCCTTCTCGATGTAGGTGTCGGTCTGCGGAACGTAGGCCTCGGGCTGGTAGTAGTCGTAGTACGAGACGAAGTACTCGACGGCGTTGTCCGGCAGCAACTCGCGGAACTCGTTGGCCAGCTGGGCGGCCAGGGTCTTGTTCGGCGCGATGACCAGGGTCGGCCGCTGGACTTTCTCGACCAGCCAGGCCGCGGTGGCCGACTTCCCGGTGCCCGTGGCCCCGAGCAGCACGATGTCGGGCTCCCCGGCCCGCACCCGGCGCTCGAGCTCCTCGATCGCCTGCGGCTGGTCGCCCGACGGCTCGAAGTCCGACACCACCCGGAACGGCGCATCGCGCCGCTGGTACCCACCGGTGCTGCCCATACCGACGAAACTACGCGGCGACGTGGACAATTTCCGGCCGGGCCCGCCGGGCCGGACGGCTCACCGGGCCGAGGCCGCCCGCTCGCTCAGCCGCGACCAGAGCAGCTCGACCTGCGCAGGGAGGTGAGCGAGGGGGCCGTCGTTGTCGACGATGAAGTCGGCGACCGCCAGCTTGGCGTCGAGCGGGGCTTGGGCGGTGATCCGCGACCGGGCCGCTGACTCGGTCATCCCACGGATCTCGGTGAGCCTCCGGACCTGGGTTTCGACGCCGGCCGCGACGACGACCACGAAGTCGTAGTTCCGGGCGAGACCGGCCTCGACGAGCAGGGGGACGTCGTGGACGACGATCGCGTCGGCGGGCGCCGCGCCGGTGAGCGCCGCGACCCGCGCCCCCACCAGCGGATGCACGATGGCCTCGAGCCGCGCACGCAGTTCCGGGTCGGCGAAGACGATCTCGCCGAGGCGTTCCCGGTCAAGCGACCCGTCGGGCCCCGCCAGGTCCGGCCCGAAGGCGTCGAGGACGGCGGTCAGGCCTGGCGTGCCCGGCGCCACCACCTCGCGGGCCAGCGCGTCGGCGTCGATCACTAGCGCCCCATGGTCGGCCAGCCGGCGGGCCACTTCGCTCTTCCCCGAACCGATGCCTCCGGTGAGGCCGACGGTGAGCACGGCCTCGGGGTCAGGCCTCGGGGGTGCTCTCGTCGGGAGCGACGTCGGCGGGAGCGACGTCGGCGGGAGCCGGGCCGGGCTCGCCACCAGCGAGCTTCTCGCGCAGCGCGGCCAGCGCCTCGTCCGACGCGAGCGAGCCGGCGGAGTCCCCGTCGGTCGAGGAGTACGACGAGGAGCCGGCTTCGGTCTCCTCGGCGACGTCGGCCTGGGCGGCCCGCTCGACCTGCTGACGGTGCGCCTCGAAGCGGGCTTGCGCCTCGGCGTACTGGCGCTCCCACTCGGCCTGCTGCGTTTCGTACCCCGGCAGCCACTCGCCGGTGTCCGGGTCGAAGCCCTCCGGGTAGACGTAGTTGCCGGACTCGTCGTAGGTGGCCGCCATCCCGTAGATGCTCGGGTCGAACTGGCCGGCGACGGCCTCGCCGATCGTGCCCTCGTTCGCCTGCTTCAGCGAGAGCGAGATCCGCCGGCGCTCGAGGTCGATGTCGATGACCTTGACGAAGATCTCGTCACCGACGTTCACGACCTGCTCGGGAATCTCGACGTGCCGCTCGGCGAGCTCGCTGATGTGAACCAGGCCCTCGATCCCCTCCTCGACGCGGACGAAGACCCCGAACGGCACCAGCTTCGTGACCCGCCCAGGCACGACCTGGCCGATCTGGTGGGTCCGGGCGAACTGCTGCCAGGGGTCCTCCTGGGTCGCCTTCAGCGACAACGAAACCCGTTCACGGTCCATGTCGACGTCGAGGACTTCCACGGTCACGTCCTGACCGACCTCGACGACCTCGCTCGGGTGGTCGATGTGCTTCCAGGAAAGCTCGGAAACGTGCACGAGCCCGTCCACCCCGCCCAGGTCGACGAACGCGCCGAAGTTGACGATCGAGGAAACGACACCCTGCCGGACCTGGCCCTTCTGGAGGGTGGTGAGGAAGGTCTGGCGGACCTCGGACTGGGTCTGCTCGAGCCACGCCCGGCGGGACAGCACCACGTTGTTCCGGTTCTTGTCCAGCTCGATGATCTTCGCTTCGAGCTCGCGGCCGACGTAGGGCTGAAGGTCGCGCACCCGGCGCATCTCGACGAGGCTGGCCGGGAGGAAGCCCCGGAGCCCGATATCGAGGATCAGGCCGCCCTTGACGACCTCGATGACCGAGCCGGTCACGATGCCGTCCTCGCCCTTGATCTTCTCGATCGTGCCCCAGGCGCGCTCGTACTGCGCCCGCTTCTTCGACAGGATCAGCCGGCCTTCTTTGTCCTCCTTCTGCAGGACCAAGGCCTCGATCTGGTCACCGACCTTCACGACCTCGTTCGGGTCGACGTCGTGTTTGATCGACAGTTCCCGGGAGGGAATGACGCCCTCGGTCTTGTAGCTGATGTCGAGCAGGACCTCGTCCCGGTCGACCTTGACGACCACCCCTTCGACTATGTCGCCGTCGTTGAAGTATTTGATCGTCGAGTCGATCGCCGCGAGGAAATCCTCCGAGGAACCGATGTCGTTGATCGCGACCTGCGCGGGAACGCGACTGCCGGGCGGCTCAGGGGTCTCGGGTCGGACGTCGATGGCGCTCGTCATCAGGGGTAGGTCTCCGGCTGGTGGCTCGTGGTACGAAGCGCGGAGGGCCCTTTTCGTCGGCTGCCGATGGACTGGAGTGGTCGAACGACATAAACGAGCGCGAGCCTGCTCCGTCCGAGGTCGCGCAGGCCCACAGCGCAGCGGTCAGAATACGGGGCGGTGGTGACCATGGTCAATGTCGGCGGTTCCGGAGCGGACGGCGGAGCGGCCCCCGAGCCCGGGTCCGGGACGTCGCAACCGGCTCCGCAAGCGGTGGCGCGGGTGGCCCGGCGACCCTCGGGGCAGCTGGAGACCACCCGGGCGAACCGGCGCTGGTGGGACGCCAGCGCGGATGACTACCAGGCGGAACACGGCGGGTTCCTCGGGCCGGTCCGCTTCATCTGGGGTCCGGAGGGTCTCGACGAGGCCCACGCCCGGCTGCTCGGCCCGGTGCGCGCCAAACGCGTCCTCGAAGTGGGCTGTGGTGCCGCCCAGTGCGGGCGCTGGCTGGTGACCGAGGGGGCGCGGGTGGTGGGGGCGGACGTTTCGGCGAGGCAGCTGGACTGGGCCCGACGGCTGGGGAGCGGCAGCGGCGTGGCGGTCGAACTGGTGCAGGCGGAGGCGACCGCCCTGCCGTTCCGTGACGGGGCGTTCGATCTTGCCTGCTCCGCTTACGGTGCGGTGCCTTTCGTCGCCGACGCCGCGCGGTTGTTCGCCGAAGTGGCCCGGGTGCTGCGCCCCGGCGGGCGCTGGGTGTTCTCGGTGACTCACCCGATCCGCTGGTCGTTCCCGGACGACCCCGGATCGGCCGGACTCATCGCCCGGGACTCCTACTTCGACCGCCGGCCCTACGTCGAGGAGGACTCGGCCGGCCACGCGGTCTACGTCGAGCACCACCGCACCCTCGGGGACCGGGTTCGGGAGCTCGTCGGCGCAGGCTTCGCCGTCCTCGACGTCGTCGAACCGGAGTGGCCGGACGGCCATCAACGCACGTGGGGCCAGTGGAGCCCGCTGCGGGGGCGGCTCCTGCCCGGCACCGCGATCTTCGTCACCGAGCGCCGGCGGAGCGGCTGAGCGGATTCCCGCCCCGCTCAGTGTCCGGCGTCGTCCCAGGTGCGACCGACCCCGATCGAGACGTCGAGCGGTACGTCGAGCGGGAAGGCACCGCCCATCTCGGCCCGTACGACGGCTTCAACGGACGCCCTCTCCCCCGGCGCGATCTCGAGCACTAGTTCGTCGTGTACCTGGAGAAGCAACCTGGAGCGGAGCCCGCCCGCGGCCAATGCCCGGGCGACCCGGAGCATCGCGACCTTGATGATGTCCGCAGCCGAGCCCTGGATTGGCGCGTTGAGGGCCATTCGTTCGGCCATCTGGCGACGCTGGCCGTTATCGCTCGTCAGGTCGGGGAGGTAGCGGCGGCGGCCCAGGATCGTCTCGGTGTAGCCGTCCTGGCGGGCCTGGTCGACGACGCCGGTGAGGTAGTCGCGCACCCCGCCGAAGCGCTCGAAATAGGCGTCCATCTGAGCGCGGGCCTCGTCGGCGCCGATCCCGAGCTGCTGGGCGAGCCCGAACGCGGACAGTCCGTACGCGAGCCCGTAGGACATCGCCTTGATCCGCCGGCGCACCTCCGGTCCGACGTCACCGACCGGGATCCCGAAGGCCCGCGCGGCGACGACGGTGTGCAGGTCCTCGCCGGACTGAAAGGCCTCGAGCAAACCCGGGTCACCGGACAGATGGGCCATGATGCGCATCTCGATCTGGCTGTAGTCGGCGGTCATCAGCGACTCGAAGCCCACTCCGACGACGAACGCCCGGCGGATCTCCCGGCCCTCGGCCGTCCGGATCGGGATGTTCTGCAGGTTCGGGTCGGTGGACGAGAGCCGGCCGGTGGCCGCGATCATCTGCTGGAACGTCGTGTGGATCCGACCGCGGCCGTCGACCATCGGGATCAGCGAGTCGACCACGGTTTTCAGCCGCGCGACGTCCCGATGGCGGAGCAGGTGCCCGAGCAGGGGGTGTTCGCTCTGCGTGGCCAGCCAGACGAGGGCGTCCGCGTCGGTCGTGTAGCCGGTCTTGATCCGCTTGGTCTTCGGCAGCTTGAGCTCGTCGAAGAGGATCTGCTGGAGCTGCTTCGGGGACCCGAGGTTGAACTCCCGCCCGACGCAGGCGTACGCCTCCTGGGCTACCCGCTTTACCTCGCCGCCGAACCGGGCCTCCAGCTCCGCCAGGTAGTCGACATCGGCGGCGATCCCGGTGCGTTCCATGTCGGCGAGTAGCGCGACGAGCGGAAGTTCCACGTCGTGGAGCAAGCTGGTGCCGCCGCGCCGCTCGAGATCCGCGTCCAGGGCGGACGCGAGGTCGAGGATCGCCCGGGCGCGGACGATCTCGACCCGCGCGGGGTCGGCCGCGTCGCCAACCTCGAGGGTCAGCTGGCCGTCGGCGCTCGCCTCGGCGCGGAGCTCCCGGCGCAGGTATCGGACCGAGAGGTCCCCGAGGTCGAAGGATCGCTGACCGGGCAGCGCCAGGTAGGCGGCGAGGGCGGTGTCGCTGGTGACCCCGGACAGCGTCCAGCCGCGCTCCGCGAACGCCAGCAGGAGGCCCTTGCCGTCGTGCACCGCCTTGGGCACCGCCGGGTCGTCGAGCCAGCTGGCGAGAGCCCGCTCGTCGTCTTCCGGAAGCTCCACCGGGTCCACGTAGGCACCGGCGCCGTCCTGGCTGGCCAGCGCCAGACCGGTCACCACCCCGGTCCCCCGACCGGCCGGCCCGGCGACCGCGAGTCCGACCCGGTCCCCCCCGGCGGCGTGCTCGGCCAGCCAACCGGACAGCTCGCCGGGTTCGAGCCGGCCACCGGTGACCTCGAACCCGGCCTCGGTCTCCGGCTCGACGGTTTGCAGCGTCGCGTACAGGCGCTCCCGGAGGACCCGGAACTGGAGGGTGTCGAAGAGTCTATGCACCTCGTCGCGGTCCCACTGCCCGAGGTGCAGGTCGTGCGGACCGACGTCGAGGGGAACGTCGCGAACCAGCTCGGTGAGCTGACGGTTCTGCACGACCGAGGCCAGGTGCTCCCGGACCGCGGCGCCGACCTTCCCGGGGATCTCCTCGACGCGCGCGACCAGTTGGTCGAGGTCGCCGAACTGCTGGACGAGCTTGATGGCGGTCTTCTCCCCCACGCCGGGAATTCCCGGCAGATTGTCGGAGGGGTCACCGCGCAGGGCGGCGAAGTCCGGGTACTGGCTCGGCGTGAGCCCGTACTTCTCGGCCACCGCCGCCGGCGTGAACCGCGTCATGTCGCTGATCCCCTTGCGGGTCATGAGCACGGTGACCCGGTCGTTCACCAGCTGGTAGGTGTCCCGGTCCCCGGTGACGACGAGCACGTCCATGCCCACCCGCTCGGCCTGGGTGGCCAGGGTGGCTATGACGTCGTCCGCCTCGTAGCCCGGCGCGGTGACGGTCGGGACGGCCAGCGCGGCCAACACCTCGCGGATGAGGCTCACCTGGCCACGGAAGTCGGTCGGCGTCTCCGAACGACCGGCCTTGTAATCGGCATAGGCGGCATGGCGGAAGGTCGGCTGGGACTCGTCGAAGGCCACCGCCATGTGCGTCGGCTGCTCGTCGCGCAGCACGTTGATCAGCATCGCGGTGAAGCCGTAGACGGCGTTCGTGGGCTGGCCGGTTGTGGTCGCGAAGTTCTCCACCGGCAGGGCGAAGAACGCCCGGTAGGCGAGCGAGTGACCGTCGAGCAGGAGCAGCCGGCCGGCGCTCGGTGGGTCAGTGGGGGGCACGGCCCGATCCTAGGTTCCGGCCCCGAAGGGCCGCCCGGCTCAAGCCTTGCGGTCGCCGACCGGCGCCTCGCGATGGAAGGCCACGAGCCGAGGATGTCGGCGCAACGTCCGCCGGCGGACGGCATCCACCGCTGCCGAGCGACGTTCGCCCTGCCCGAGCCGACGGCGCAGCACCGCGGTCGGGGCCACCCGGCGGACCACGAACGGCATGAAGCCGAGCCGCGCGTAGAAACGGTTCGCGTCACGCAGCGACGGATAGACATGCGCCACGACCTGGTCGATCCCCCGCTCCTCCGCCCACAGCGCGGTCGCCGCTACGAGGGCCCGCCCGACCCCGTGCCGGCGCTGGCCGGGGGCGACGACGAGGTGGCTGAGTTGCGCCATCGGACCGGCCGAGAGCGGGCCGAGCGAGGAAAGGCTCAGCACGGCCATCCCCGCCGGCTCGTCGCCGATCGTGGCGATCAGGGCGTCGCAATCGTCTGTCTCGAAGATCCCGTCCAGGCGCTCGTCGAGCTCCGCCGCGGCCATCGGGTTGATCGCCTTCTCGGCGCGCCCGCCCACGCCGCGCCATTCCTCGAGCAGCGAGCGCAGGGCCGGGAGATCCGCCGGCGCCGCGACGCGGGTCAACACCGGAAAGCGTGGCACCGGGCTCCCCTCCGAGCTAGCTGGGTGCGGGCCCTGGACATCGCGGCGGCCGTGGCCACCGTCGGACGCCTAGGCTTCCCGAAGGCTGCGGCGGACTGTACGCCCCCCCCGGGGCCGGCGCGCAGCACAGGAGCGGAACCGGAGGTCAGGGTGGTCCGCGGCACCGGGACGGCGCTCAACGTGGCTGCCGTCCTCGCCGGCAGCGGCCTCGGTCTGAGCCTCGGCTCGCGACTGCCGGAGCGGACCAGGACGGTGGTCACCGACGGCCTTGGGCTCGTCACCGCACTGATCGCGGCGCTCGATGCGGCGTCCGTTCTCGATCCGAGCCTCCGCCGGGCGGTTGGGGCGGAGGGCACCGTGCTCATCGTGCTCGCGGCGGTTCTGCTCGGCGGGATCGCCGGCTCGCTGCTCCGGCTACAGCAGCGCCTCGAACACGTGGGCGGGGCGCTGCTGCGACGGCTGGCCCCCACTGGCGCCTCCGCGGACCGGGCCCGTTTCGTCGAGGGCTTCGTCGTGGCCTCCCTGGTGTTCTGCGTCGGCCCGCTCACCGTCCTCGGTGCCCTCCAGGACGGCCTGGGCCGCGGCATCGACCAGCTGGCGCTCAAGAGCGCGCTGGACGGCTTCGCGTCGGTCGCGTTCGCCGCCTCGCTCGGCTGGGGCGTCCCGCTGTCGGTCGTGACGATCGTCGCGGTCCAAGGTTCGCTCACGGCGATCGGCTACCTGGCCGGGAGTCTGCTTCCGGCCGCGGAGATCGCCGCGATGACCGCGACGGGCGGCCTGCTGCTCGCCGCCGTAGCCCTCCGACTCCTCGCGATCAAGCAGATCGCGGTCGTCGATCTGCTGCCCGCGCTGATCGTCGCGCCGGTGCTGACCGCTGCGGTCGCGGCGATTCGCTGACCAACACGCCGCAAGCCGTTGACCGACCCGGCCGGGCTCACTAGGTTCGGCCCACAGGATCCCGGTCACCCAGTAGACAACGTCCGCGCGCGGGGAAGTCGCGGACGGACCCAACGGTGACCGGGCTTCTGTGCGTTCGGGTCTGTGCGTTCGGGTCTGTGCGTCCGGGTCAGCCCACGCCCTCCCCGAGGTAGGCCGCGCGGACCCTCGGGTCGCCCAGCAGGTTCGCCGCCGCATCCGACATGACGATCGACCCGGTCTCGAGAACGTAGCCGCGATCGGCCAGTCGCAACGCCTGGGCGGCGTTCTGCTCGACGAGCAACACCGTCGTGCCCTGCTCTCGGATCTCTTTGATGATCTCGAAGATCTTCGCCACGATGAGCGGCGCGAGGCCCATCGACGGCTCGTCCAGCAGCAGCAGCCGGGGATGGCTCATCAGGGCTCGGCCAATGGCGAGCATCTGCTGCTCGCCACCGGAGAGAGTCCCGCCGTTCTGCCCGCGTCGCTCCGCGAGAACCGGAAACAGCTCGTAGACCCGCTCGAGGTCGGCCTTGATGTCCCCGCGGCGACGGTAGGCGCCCATCTGAAGGTTCTCGAGCACCGTCATTACCGGGAAGATCCGGCGACCCTCGGGGACGTGCCCGACGCCCAGCGCGACGATCTCGTGAGCCGCGACCGTGTCGATCGGGCCGCCTTCGAACGTCAGGCTCCCGGCGAACGGCCGGAGCAGGCCCGAGATGGTGCGCAGCGTCGTCGTCTTCCCGGCACCGTTCGCGCCGAGCAGCGCGACGATCTCCCCCTCGGCGACCTCGAGGCTCACGCCCTTGAGCGCCTCCACGACGCCGTAGCGGACCCGGACGTCCGCCAGGGCGAGCATCGCGGTCACGGCGCGCTCCCCAGATACGCCTCGACCACCGTCGGGTCGTGCTGCACCTGGGCGGGGAGTCCGGCCGCGATGACGCGCCCGAAGTTCAGGACGACCACGCGGGTCGCGACGGACATCACCAGGCGCATGTCGTGCTCGATGAGCAGGACACTGATCCCCATCTCGGCGTTGAGCTTCCGGATGAGGCCTTCCAGCTCCACCTTCTCCACCGGATTGGTGCCCGCAGCCGGCTCGTCGAGGAGCAGCAACTGCGGGCCGGTGCCCAACGCCCGGGCGATCTCCAACCGGCGTTGCGCGCCGTACGGCAGGCCACTCGCGACCTCGTTGGACCTGGCTCGAAGGCCGACGAAGTCGAGGAGCTCGAACGCGCGGGCGTCGCCTTCGCCCTCCTCCCGGCGGGTTCGTGGCAGTCGCAGCATGGCGCCCACCGGTCCGGTGTGCTGGCGGGCTTCGACCCCGATCTTGACGTTCTCGAAGGCGGTCAAGGCGTTGAACAGGCGGATGTTCTGGAACGTCCGGGCGATCCCCAGGCCGGTGACCCGGCTGGGCTTGCGACCTACGACACCGGTCTCCTGGCCATCGGCGTCGCGCAGCGTGATCGAGCCCTGCTGCGGCTGGTAGACCCCCGACACGCAATTGAACAGCGACGTCTTGCCGGCCCCGTTGGGTCCGATGACGGCGAGGATCTCGCCGCGCTCCTGAGCCAGGGTGACGTCGGCCAGGCTGGTCACTCCGCCGAAGCGCAGGGTGACCTCACGCACCGACAGGATCGGGTCCCGGACGTCGGCGGCCGGCGGGGCGGCCGGCGGGGCCGCCGTCACGGTGCGGTTCCCGGGGCGCCCATTGCGTCGGCGCCGCCGACGCCTTCCTCGGCTAGCCCGAGTTCACGGGACCGGCGCCGCGACGGGATGAGTCCCTGCGGCCGGAAGATCATCATGACCACCAGGAGCGCCCCGACGTAGATGAACAGGTCCTGCTGAGGGAACTGGTGCCGCAGCGACTGCGGGAGCACCTGAAGGACCGCGGTGCCGACGATCACCCCGACGATCGAACCCATGCCTCCGAAGATCACGAAGACGAGCACCAGGATCGACAGTTGAACGCTGAAGATCGGCGGATCGAAGAAGCCGTTCTTGCTCGCGAACAGCACGCCGGCGAATCCCGAGGTGGACGCCCCGATCGCGAACGCCATGATCTTGTATTTCAGGGTGTTGATCCCGCAGGCTTCGGCGGCGACCTCGTCCTCCCGGATCGCCGTCCACGCCCGGCCGACCCGGGAATTTTCGAGCAACCGGAAGGCGACGATGATGCCGACGGCGAGGACGAGCAGCAGGTAGTAGTACGGGACGTTGTCCAGCGTCCAGTCGAAGTTGATGCCCAGCAGGTGGATGGAGAAGTGCGGCACGGTCAGTTGGCGGGCCACCACCGTGCTCTGGCCGTTGACCGTTCGGGTCTTGAGGTAGCCCACCCCCTGCGGGCCACCGGTGACGCTGGTCAGGTTCCGGGCGACGATCTGGATGATCTCGCCGAAGCCCAGCGTCACGATCGCCAGGTAGTCCCCGCGCAAGCGCAGTGTCGGCGCGCCGAGGATCACGCCGGCGACGATGGCCGCGGCGACCGCCATCGGGAAGGTCCAGAACGGGTTGAGGTGGAACGGCGGCTGCACCGGCAGCGCCCCCGTCCAGTACGCGGACACGTACGCCCCGATCGCGTAGAAGGCGATGTAACCGAGGTCGAGCAGCCCGGCGAACCCGACGACGACGTTCAGGCCGATGGCGAGCAGAACGAAGATGCCGACGTCGTCGACCAGGACCTGCTGCCAGAAGACCTTCGTCGCGGGCAACAAGACGTTGACCAGCTGCGGCGCCAGGATGGCGAGTACGAGCACCCCGACCAACGCCGGGTACCGGACCCGGGGTGGCGCCATCAGCCGGGATGCGTTCGTCGAGACCAGTTGGATCCGGGCACGGACCTGCTCGCGGCGCCGCCCGTAGGCGGTCAGCCCGAGCCACAGGACGGTGCCGAGAGCGAGGAACACCAGCACCCGCGGGTGGCCGAGGTCGGCGGCCAGCCCGGCGGTCGGGGCGGTATTGCTGCCCGCCGCGCCGGTCATGACATCGACCACGAGGCCGATCGCCCAGCAGCTTGCCAGCCGGCGGAAGTCCTGGCTTCGGAGCAGTCGCGCAACGCCGGCCGGCACCGCCATGTCGCTCACGCGGACCGCCCCAGCCGTTCGCCGAGCAAACCGGTCGGTCGCACCATCAGCACCAACACGAGGATGCCGAAGGCGATGACGTCCTGCCAGCTGAACGGGATGCAGGAGACCCCGAGGCTCTCCACGACGCCGAGGAGCAGGCCGCCGAGCATCGCCCCCCGGATGTTGCCGATCCCACCGAGGACGGCCGCGGTGAAGGCCTTCAGCCCGGGGGTGAACCCCATGGTGAAAACCACCCCGGAGTTCAGGCCGTACAGAAAGCCGGCGGCCCCCCCGAGCAGACCGCCGATGACGAACGTCTGGGAGATGACCCGGTTGATGTTCACCCCCATCAGGCTCGCCGTGTCGGCGTCCTGGGCTACCGCGCGGATGCCCTGGCCCAGCCTGGTGGAGGCGACGAGCCGGTCGAGCAGCAGCATCATCACCAGGGCGACCCCGGCGACGACGAGGTAGTACGTCTGCACCTGGGCCCCGAACACGTGGAACAGGGTGCCGTTGGTGTAGGGCGTCGGGATGTTCGCCGACTGGCGACCGAACTCCTTGCCGGCGATGTTGAACAGGAAATACGACGCCCCGATGGCGCTGATCAGGTAGGCGAGTTTCGGCGCGTTGCGCCGGCGAAGCGGTCGGTAGGCGACCCGCTCGAGGATGAAGGCGACCGTCCCGCCCGCGGCCGCTCCACCCAGTGTCCCGACGACGAGCAGCAGCACCGACGCGGCACCGTGCGGCTGCCGGCTACCGACCAGCTGGTCCATGACGAACAGGCCGCCGAACCCGCCGCTCATGAAGACCTCGCTGTGCGCGAAGTTGATCAGCTGGAGCACCCCGTAGACCAGGGTGTAGCCCAGGGCGATCAGCGCGTAGACGAAACCGTTCGCCAGCCCGGAGATCAGCAGGCTCCAGAAGTTCTGGGTGAAGCACATCGCCAGTCGGCTCCGTCGCGGTCCGGTCCCTGGGCCTTTCACGCTGGTGGCCGGGTGCCCCGCCGCCGCACGGCGAGGCACCCGGCCATCCAGGAGCGGCTAGCCGGCCAGCGTGCTGATCAGGCCGAGCTCGTTGATCTTCCCGTCGGAGCCGACCTTGTACATGTAGACCGCGCTGCCGCCGTAGTTTCCGTCGGCCTGGAACTGCACGGTCTTGCTGATCCCGGCGTAGGAGAAGCCGGACGCGTGCAGCCCGGCGACGATAGCCGCCCGGGTGACGCTGGCGCCGAGCCCCTTCATCACCGAGAGGATCGCGTTCGTCGCGTCGTAGGACTCCGCGGAGTAGGTCCCGGGCGCGAACCCGGCCAGGGCCTGGAACTGCGGCGCGAACGCCTGGTACCCGGCGCTGTTGATCGTCTCCTGGCAGGCACAGCTGATCACGGTGCCGGTGGCGATGGAGACCCCCGCCTGGCTGACGTAGTGCGGGTCGTCGCTGCCGTCGTCGGACACCAGCTGACCGGTGTAGCCGGCCGAGCGCAGGGCCTTGGCGAGCAGCGCGAAGTCGCAGTAGTAGCCGGCGTAGAAGACCGCCGACGGGTTCGCCGTCTTCACCGTGATGGCTACGGCCGAGTACTCCTGCACGTTGCCGGTCCCGGCCTGGCACTGGGTAGTGCCGGGCACGGTCTTGTGGGTGACCGCGATGCCGTCGGCCTGCGCGGCCGAGTCGAACGTGCCGGCCAGACCCGCGGCGTAGGAGCTGGCATCGTCGATCGAGTACACGCTGGTGCCGTGGAGCACCTTCTTGACGTACGTGGCGTCTGCCGGGCCCTGCGAGTTGTCGTCGGCGACGACCCGGAAGAAGTTCGTCCACCCGGACTGGGCGAGCCCCGGTGCGGTGGCCGACGGGCTCACCGTCGCGAGGTTGGCCGCCGAGAAGTACGGCTCGGCGGCCTTGGTCGCACCGGAGAAGGCCGGGCCGACGACGGCGACCACGCTGGTGTTCTGGATCAGCGCCTGAGCCGCGGCCGGGGAGGCGGTCGCCGACCCCTGGTCGTCCTCGGAGGTGAAAGCGAGCTTGAACGGCAACGTCCCGAACGTCGTCCCGGCGTTGGCCTGGTTGATCGCGAGCTGCACGGCGAACTTCATGTTGAGGCCAAGTTGCTGGTTGCCGCCGGACAGCGGCCCCTCGTAGGCGATTGTGTAGGTGGGCTTGGAGCCGGCGGTGGTGCCGCCCTTGCTCCCGCCGCCGCACGCGGTGAGCGCCAGCGCGCCAACCGCGAGCGGGACCGCAAGTTTCAGAACCCGACTTTCCAGCACGACGTCTCCCCTGTCCGCACCTCACCGGGCGTGCCCGGGACCACCGCAGCTCCGCGTGGTGGCGCGAACCTACTCCTCCCCGCCAGGCGAAGGCACTACCCGACGCTCGGCCGTGATCAGGTCGTGACCGGAGGCGACCGGCCGGCTCAGCGGCCGCTCGGCTCCTCGCCGGCGAGGACCGCCTCGGCGACGGCCCGCATCGACAGGCGCCGGTCCATCGAGGTCTTCTGGATCCACCGGAAGGCCTCCGGCTCGGTAAGGCCGCGGTCGGTCTGCAGGCGACCCTTCGCCCGCTCGAGCGTCTTACGAGTTTCCAGCCGCTCGCTCAGGTCGCCGACCTGCTCCTCCAGGCTCACGATCTGGGCGTATCGGCTCAGCGCAATCTCGATCTGCGGCGTGAGGTCGCTCTTCGAGACCGGCTTCACCAGGTAGGCCATCGCCCCGGCGTCGCCGGCGCGCTCGACAAGGTCGCGCTGGGAGAAGGCGGTCAGCATGACGACCGGCGCGATCCGTGCGCCGGTGATCCTTTCCGCGGCGCTGATCCCGTCGAGAACCGGCATCTTCACGTCGAGGAGGACGACGTCGGGGCGCAGCTGCTCGGCGAGCGCGACCGCCTGCTCACCGTCGGCGGCTTCCCCGACGACGTCGTAGCCCTCCTCCTCCAGCATCTCCTTGAGATCGAGCCGGATCAGCGCCTCGTCCTCGGCGAGCAGCACCCGGCGGGGGCGGCCTACGGAGGCGGTCATACCGGCCAGCCTACCGAGCGTCGCAGCCGGGTCGGCCGGCTGCCGGTTCTCTACGCTGTACCCGGCCCCGGTAGTCCAACGGCAGAGACAGTCGCCTCAAACGCGATCCAGTGTCGGTTCGAATCCGACCCGGGGCACCCGGCCGTGCGAAACCTCCGTTGCGACGAGCCCTGTCCGCATCCGGCCGGACCCTGGTCGGGTTGGCGTCGCCACCGGAGCGCATGAGACCCTCGGGACCGCTCGGTCGGGGGCCACCGCCGATCGCCGGGAGCGATCCTCGCCTGGAGGGGACCGAAGTGAGCGACGTCCCGCCAGACTCTCCCTACGGGGCCCCTCCCGACCCGGACGCCCCGCCCTACGGTGCGCCGGCGCCCTGGAGCCAACAGGCCTACCCGGCTACGGGCTACCCGACCGACCGGCCGGGTACGGGCGTCGTCCCCGGGGTCCCGGGACGGCTGGCCCGCTGGTGGCAGCGTGCGCTCGCCCGGGTGTTCGACGGAGTGCTCATCGCCGCCGCGGGCGCGGCGGTCGCGGTGCCGCTGCTGCTCCCGCAGATCCGGCTGTACTCCCGCGAGCTGGCCGCCCTGCCGAGCGGAGCCACTCCGCCGCCGCTCAGCTCGGCGTTCGGTAACCGGATCCTGGTCGCGACCGTGCTGTTCGCGCTGGGCGGGTACCTCTACGAATGGCTGTTCATCGCGGTCCGGGGGGCGACGTTGGGGAAGATGGCCCTGGGGATCCGGGTCGTGCAGGTGGACGGATCCGTCCCCGGCTGGGCCCGCTCCTTGCGCCGGATGGCCGTCCCGCTGGCCGGAGCGGTAATCCAGTTCACCGCGATCGGCGCGCTCGGCGGGCTGGCCGGCCTTGCGGTTTTCGTGGTGTACGTGTCGTTCCTGTGGGATCCGCGACGGCAGAGCTACAACGACAAGCTGGCCGGAACGTTCGTCGTCGTGAAGCCCGGCCGCATGGCCTAGAGCGGGCGGTCGGTGACCGTGACCGGTGCCGGCAGAGTGGTGTCTCCCATCAGGTAGCGGTCGACCGCGGCGGCGGCCGAGCGACCTTCGGCGATCGCCCAGACGATCAGGGACTGCCCGCGACCCATGTCACCGGCGACGAACACACCGGGCACGGACGTCGACCAGTCGGGCGAGCGGGCGACGTTCCCCTGGTCGAAGTCGACGCCGAGGTTCGCCAACAGCCCGGCCCGCGCCGGCCCGACGAATCCCATGGCGATCAGGACCAGGTCGGCGTCCACCACCCGCTCGCTGCCTTCGATCTTCTCGAACCGCCCGTCGACCGGGCGCACCTCGTGGAGCAGGAGCCCGCTGACCCGACCATCCGCACCGAGGAATCGCTCGGTGTTCACCGAGAACACCCGCTCCCCGCCCTCCTCGTGCGCGCCGGAGGTGCGCAGGATCAGCGGCCAGGTCGGCCAGGGGGTGGCTTCCGGGCGACGGTCGGGGGGGAGCGGGAGGATCTCCAGCTGGGTGACCGCGGCCGCGCCTTGCCGGTGAGCCGTGCCGAGGCAGTCGGCACCGGTGTCACCGCCCCCGATGATGATCACCCGCTTGCCGGCCGCGCTGATCGGGCTGGCCTCCAGGTCGCCCTGCTGGACCCGGTTGGCCGGCGGCAGGTAGTCCATCGCGAAGTGGATACCGGCGAGCTCGCGGCCCGGGACCGGCAGGTCGCGCGGCTCCGTGGCGCCGCCGGCGAGGACGACGGCGTCGTGGGCGTCCCGCAGGTCCTCGACGGTGAGGTCGACCCCGACGTCGACCCCGGTCCGAAAGACCGTGCCTTCGGCGGACATCTGCGCCAACCGCCGGTCCAGAACCCACTTCTCCATCTTGAATTCGGGGATCCCGTAGCGGAGCAGGCCGCCGATCCGGTCGGCCCGTTCGAACACGGTGACGGCGTGACCGGCTCGGGTCAGCTGCTGGGCGGCGGCCAGCCCCGCCGGCCCCGAGCCGACGACCGCGACGGCCCGCCCGGTCGACGTCGTCGCGGGAACCGCCTCCACCCAGCCGTGGTCCCACGCACCGTCCGCGATGCTCAGTTCCACCTGCTTGATGGTCACCGGGTCGGCGTTGATCCCGAGCACGCATGCGGTCTCGCACGGGGCGGGACAGAGCCGGCCGGTGAACTCGGGAAAGTTGTTCGTCGCGTGCAGCCGCTCGGCCGCCTCCCGCTCGTCATCGCGCCAGACCAGGTCGTTCCACTCCGGGATCAGGTTGCCGAGCGGGCAGCCCTGGTGGCAGAACGGGATGCCGCAGTCCATGCAACGCCCGGCCTGCGCCCGCAGCCGCTCGGCGCCGAACTCGTCGTAGACCTCACGCCAGTCCCGGATCCGGACGTCGACCGGGCGGCGCGCCGCGGTTTCGCGCGCGGTGGTGAGGAATCCGGTCGGGTCAGCCACGGGTGGCCGCCATGACCGCGTCGTCGATCGACACACCCTGCGCGCGGGCCGCGGCCATCGCCGCGAGCACCCGCTTGTAGTCGCGCGGCATGACCTTGCCGAACCGGGACACGGCGGCGTCCCAATCGGCGAGCAACCGCCGGGCAACCGCCGAATCGGTCAGCTCGGCATGCCGGTCGACCGTGGCGTGCAGGAATTCCCGGTCCTCCTCGTCGAGACCCTCGACGTCCACCATCTCGCGGTTGAGCCGTTCGACGGCCAGGTCGAGAACGTAGGCGATCCCGCCGGACATCCCGGCGGCGAAGTTGCGGCCGGTGGCACCGAGAACCACGACCCGGCCACCGGTCATGTACTCGCAGCCGTGGTCCCCCACCCCTTCGACCACCGCGGTGGCGCCGGAGTTCCGGACGCAGAAGCGCTCACCGACGACCCCGCGGATGAAGGCCTCGCCGGCCGTCGCCCCGTAGAGCAGCACGTTGCCGGCGACGATGTTCTCCTCCGCACGAAACGTCGACTCCCGTGGCGGGCGCAGCGTGATGCGCCCGCCGGACAGGCCCTTGCCGACGTAGTCGTTGGCGTCACCTTCCAGACCCAAGGTGACGCCACGCGGGAGGAATGCGCCGAACGACTGGCCGGCCGAGCCGGTGAAAGTGATCCGGATCGTCTCGTCCGGGAGTCCCTCGCCACCGTAGCGGCGGGTGACCTCATGGCCGAGCATCGTGCCGACGGTGCGGTTCACGTTCCGGATCGGCATCTCGAGGTTGACGTGCTCGCCGTAGTAGAGCGCGCCTTCGCAGAGTTGGATCAGGGTGTTGTCGAGCGCCCGCTCCAGGCCGTGATCCTGTGCCCGGGTGCGGCTGCGGGCCGCCTCCTCCGGGAGTTCCGGCTGGTACAGGATCGGCGCGAGATCGAGCCCGCTCGCCTTCCAATGGTCCAAGGCGGCGCGGGTGTCGAGCAGCTCCGCGTGACCGATCGCCTCTTCGAGGGAACGCAAGCCCAGCGCCGCCAGGTGCTCGCGCACCTCCTCGGCGATGAACTCGAAGAAGGTGACGACGAACTCGGGCCGCCCGGTGAAGCGCCGGCGCAGTTCGGGGTTCTGGGTGGCCACGCCGACCGGGCAGGTGTCGAGGTGGCAGACCCGCATCATGATGCAACCGCTGACCACGAGTGGGGCGGTGGCGAAGCCGAATTCCTCGGCGCCGAGCAGGGCCGCGACCACGACGTCACGTCCGGTCTTCATCTGACCGTCGACCTGCACGACGATCCGGTCCCGCAGGCCGTTGAGGAGCAGCGTCTGCTGGGTTTCGGCGAGCCCGAGCTCCCAGGGGGCGCCGGCGTGCTTGAGCGAGGTCAGCGGTGAGGCACCGGTGCCACCGTCGTGTCCGGAGATCAGCACGACGTCGGCGTGCGCCTTGCTCACTCCGGCGGCGACGGTGCCGACGCCCACCTCGGCGACCAGCTTGACGTGGACCCGGGCCCGGGGGTTGGCGTTCTTCAAGTCGTGGATGAGCTGGGCCAGGTCCTCGATCGAGTAGATGTCGTGATGCGGCGGCGGCGAGATGAGCCCGACCCCGGGCGTGGAGTAGCGGGTCCGGGCGATCCAGGGGTACACCTTGTGTCCGGGCAGCTGCCCACCCTCGCCCGGCTTCGCCCCCTGCGCCATCTTGATCTGCAGATCGTCGGAGTTCACCAGGTACTCGCTGGTGACCCCGAAGCGCGCCGAGGCCACCTGCTTGATCGCCGAGCGCCGCGAATCGCCGTTCGGGAGCGGCTCGTTGCGCTCGGGGTCCTCGCCGCCCTCGCCGGTGTTCGACTTGCCCCCGAGCCGGTTCATGGCGATCGCCAGCGTCTCGTGGGCCTCGGCGCTGATCGATCCGTAGGACATCGCGCCGGTGGCGAAGCGCCGGACGATCGACGACACCGGCTCGACCTCGTCGATCGGCACCGGTGGCCGGGTGTCGGTCCGGAACTCGAACAGGCCACGCAACGTGGCCAGCCGCGCCGACTGGTCGTCGACCGCACGGGTGTAGTCCTTGAAGATGTCGTAGCGGCGGGTGCGGGTGGCGTGCTGGAGGCGGAAGACCGTCTGCGGGTTGAACAGGTGCAGCTCGCCTTCCCGGCGCCACTGGTACTCGCCGCCGACCCAGAGCCTGCGGTGGCGAGCGGGCACCCGCGGGTAGGCGTGCCGGTGCCGGATCGCCACCTCTTCGGCGATCTCGCCCAGGCCAATACCGCCGAGGCGCGAAACCGTCCCGGTGAAGAACTCCTCGACCATCTCCTGGCCCAGGCCGATCGCCTCGAACACCTGCGCTCCGGTGTAGGAGGCCACCGTGGATATGCCCATCTTGGACATGACTTTGAGCACGCCCTTGCCGAGGGCGTGGATGTAGTTGCTGGTCGCCGTCCGGGCGTCGACCCCCGCCAGGGCGCCGCAGCGGACGAGGTCCTCGACGGTTTCCATCGCGAGATAGGGGTTCACCGCCGCGGCCCCGTATCCGACGAGCAGCGCGACATGGTGAACCTCACGCACGTCGCCGGCCTCGACGACGAGGCCGACCCGGGTGCGCGTCTTGTCGCGGATCAGCTGGTTGTGCACGGCGCTGGTCAGCAGCAGGCTGGGAATCGGCGCCAGCTCCGCCGTCGAGTCCCGGTCGGACAGGACGATGATCCGGGCGCCGTCCTCGATGGCCGCGGACACCTTGGCCCGGACCCCGGCAAGGGCCTCGACCAGCGCCGGACCGCCGCCGGCGACCTCGTAGAGGCCGGGCACGCTGACACACGAGAAACCGGGCAGGTCGCCGTCGTCGTTGATGTGCAGGATCTTGGCCAACTCGTCGTTGTCGATCACCGGATAGGGCACGACGATCTGCCGGCAGGACGCGGCCGTCGGGTCCAGCAGGTTCTGCTCCGGGCCGATCGTGTTGGCGAGGGAGGTAACGAGCTCCTCGCGGATCGCGTCGAGCGGCGGGTTCGTCACCTGCGCGAAGAGCTGGCTGAAATAGTCGAAGAGCATCCGCGGCCGACCGGACAGTGCGGCGATCGGCGTGTCGGTGCCCATCGAGCCCAGCGGCTCGTTTCCGGACCGGGCCATCGGGGAGAGCAGGATGCGCAGCTCCTCCTCGGTGTAGCCGAACGTCTGCTGGCGGCGCAGCACCGATTCGTGGCCGTAGACGATGTGCTCCCGCTCGGGCAGGTCGCCCAGATGCATCAGCCCGGCGTGCAGCCAGTCCGCATAAGGGTGCTCCGCGGCCAACTCGGCCTTCACTTCCCCGTCCGGCACGATCCGCCCGGCTGCCGTGTCGACCAGGAAGATCCGGCCGGGCTGGAGCCGGCCCTTCGCCACGATGCTGGCCGGATCGATCTCGAGGACGCCGACCTCCGACGCGAGCACGACCAGGCCGTCCTCGGTGACCCAGTACCGGGCGGGGCGAAGGCCGTTGCGGTCCAGGACCGCGCCGATGACTTCGCCGTCGGTGAACGCGACGCAGGCCGGCCCGTCCCAGGGTTCCATGACGCACGAATGGAACTCGTAGAACGCCCGGCGGGCGGGATCCAGGTCGGCGTTGTTCTCCCACGCTTCCGGGATCATCATGAGGACGGCGTGCGGCAGGCTGCGGCCGCCCATGTGCAACAACTCGAGGACCTCGTCGAAACTGGCGGAGTCACTGAAGTTCGGCGTCACGATCGGGAACAGCCGCGCGAGATCGCCCGGGACCAGGGGGCTCGCGAGCAGAGCCTCCCGGGCACGCATCCAGTTGCGGTTGCCCTTCACCGTGTTGATCTCGCCGTTGTGAGCGACGTACCGGTAGGGATGCGCCAGCGGCCAGGACGGGAAGGTGTTCGTCGAGAACCGCGAGTGGACGAGCGCGATCGCGGTGATCATGCGCGGGTCGGACAGGTCGGGGTAGAACGACTCGAGCTGGTCGGTCGTCAACATCCCCTTGTAGACGAGGGTTCGCGACGACAGGCTCGGCAGATAGACCCCCACCTCGCGTTCGGCCCGCTTCCGCAGGCAGAACACCCGACGCTCGAGCCCCATCCCGACCTCGCCGCGCACGCCGGCGACGAACAGTTGCCGGATCCTCGGCATGACCGACAGCGCGGTGCGGCCCAGGCCGGCCGGGTTGGTCGGGACGTCCCGCCAACCGACGACCCGCAGCTCCTCCTCCGCGGCGAGCCGCTCGATCGCGGCCGTCGCGGCGAGGGCGCTCTCGTCGTCGGGGAGGAACACCAGCCCGACGGCGTACGCCTTCGGCGCCGGCAGCTCGAAGGGAAGGACCGCGCGCAGGAAGGCGTCCGGAACCTGGAGGAGCACGCCGGCACCGTCCCCGGTCTCCGGTTCCGCGCCGGATGCCCCCCGGTGCTCGAGATTGCGCAGCGCGGTCAGGGCCTGCACGAGGATGTCGTGACTCGCCCGGCCGGCCATGTCCGCGACGAACGCCACCCCGCAGGCGTCGTGCTCCTGAGCCGGGTCGTAGAGGCCTTGCGCAGCGGGCATCGGTCTCGTCCCGTCGTCTCGTGGGGCCGGAGGTGAGCGGGACGACGTCGGCCCTGCGATCGCCAGGTTACACGACCCGGCCCGGCCCCGCGACGACTTAGGACACGCCGCCGGCGCCGAAGAGGTGGCCGATTCCGAACGCCACCGAGGCGGTCACCGCCCCGAGCAGAAGCTGCCGGAGGCCGCTCACCAGCCAGGACCGGCGGGTGAACCGGGTGACCGCCGAGCCGAGCAGGAACAGTCCCACGCCGGCGAGGAGCATCGAGACTCCCAACGTGCGGGCCCCGAACAGGTAGGGCAGCAGCGGGACGACCGCCCCCACCGCGAAGGACACCAGAGACGATCCGGCCGCCACGTACGGCGACGGCAGGTCGTCCGGGTCGACGCCGAGCTCCTCGCGGGCATGGATCCGCCACACCTGGTCGGGGTCCCGGGAGAGCACCTGCGCGACTTCCGCGGCCAGCTCGGCGTTGAGACCCCGGCGGCGGTACAGCATCGCCAGCTCGGCCTCCTCGGCCCGGGGCCGAGCCTGGATCTCGGCTCGCTCGACGGCGATCTCCGCCATCGTCGCCTCGGTCTGCGACGAGACCGACGTGTACTCGCCGACCGCCATCGAACAGGCTCCGGCGACCAGCCCGGCCAGCCCGGTCAGCGCCACCGTGTGCGCCGAGACGTGGGCGCCGGCAACGCCGGCGATCAGGGCGAAGTTCGACACCAGCCCGTCCATCGCCCCGAACACCGCCGGCCGCAACGCACCACCGGTGACGTCGCGATGACCGTGCGCCGAATGGGCCTCAGCGGCCTGGGTCGGACTGCTCACCGCTCCAGGGTACGGGGGTGTCGGTCGAAGCCACGCCGGCCGACGCATCGGTGCCGTCATCCATGACGAGCCGCTCCCGCGGACCGCGGCGCACCACCAGGAACGTCACGGCGCCGAGAAACACGGCAATGCTGGTCCAGTCGTTGAGCCGAAGTCCGAAAAAGTGGTTGGCGTGGTCGATCCGGAGTGCCTCGATCCACCCACGCCCGACGGTGTACACGGCAACGTAGAGCGCGAACGCACGGCCCCGGCCGAGCCGGAAGCGCCGGTCGGCCCAGATGACCAGGGCCGCGACACCGATGTCCCACAGCGATTCGTAGAGGAACGTCGGCTGGAAATGGCCCGGCTGGCCGCTGACCGTAAGACCCCAGGGCAGGCTCGTATGTCCCCCGTACAACTCCTGGTTGAAGTAGTTGCCGAACCGGCCGATCCCCTGCCCGATCGCGATGCCCGGGGCGGCGGCGTCCGCAAACGAGGCGAGGGAGACTCCGTATCGCTTGCAGGCGATGTAGGCGCCCAGCGCGCCGGCGGCGACGGCCCCCCAGATCCCCAGGCCGCCGTGCCAGATCTCGAACGCCCCCACCCAGTCCTTGCCCTTGGGGAAGTAGAGCTCGGGGTCGGTGGCGACGTGGTAGAGCCGGGCGCCGACCAGGCCGAAGGGGATCGCCCAGGTGGCGATGTCGGCGGTCACCCCGGGCCGGGCGCCGCGCGCGGTGAACCGGCGTTCGGTCACGAAGAAGGCGAGGACAACTCCGGCGATGATGCATAGCGCGTAGGCGCGGATCGGCACGGGACCGAGGTGCAGAACGCTGCCCGGGGGGCTGGGAATGTAGGCGGGTCTCATCACGGTTCACGCTACGGCACGGCCGGATCCGCTCAGCTGAACGTGTGCCCGATCCAGGTCAGCCCGCCGTCGCGGGTGGTCTCGACGGTTACCCGGGCCACGATCACCCGCCCGTACCGCGGGTCCTCGAAGCCCAGTGCGGCGAACTCGGTGCCGGTGAGCTTCCCTTCGGCGGGCGCGGCGAGCCGGGCGGACCAGGTCCGACCGGCGTCGGTGCTGACGTACAACGACGGGGGGACGTCGAGGACGAGGACACCGGCTCGCGGGGAAGCCAGGGAGATCGGTCGCAGGACCGCGGGCAACGGGCGCAGCGGCCCGAACCTGTCGCCGGCGTCGGTCGATGCGACCACGGCATCCGTGCCGGAACCAGAGCTGGCGGAGCAGAGCACGGCTAGGTACCCGCCTTGCGCCCCGGTGAGGTCGACGACGCTGCGATGGAAGGCCACGCAGGGGTCGACGATCCGGTTCCAGCGGTCACTCATCCCGCCGTCGTCGGAGCGGTAGAGCTCGCTGACCGGGCCGATCCCCGCGACGTACACCCGGTCGCCGCCGTCCCGGACCACCCTGGTGGTCGCCCCGTGCACGACCAGGCCGGTCGGCCGGAAGGCCGCCGTCCCGACCGCGGCTTCCTCGACCGCGCAGCCGGCGTCGCAGCTGCCCGATCCGGCTGACCCGATGATCGCCACGGCGGTCCCACCGGCCACCTCGAGGGCGGACACCGTGCCGTCGATCGGCTGACGCTGCCAGGTGTCGCCGCCGTCGGTCGTGATGAACAGGTCGGGCCCATACGCGTAGCCGTTCCAGTGATCGGCGAAACGCAGGTGACCGACGCACGGCCGTCCCGGGCGGCAGGAGAACTCGGCCAGGTCGGCGTGCGGCGCCGGGATCCCCACCCAGCTCGCACCACCGTCGGAGGTCCTGACCAGCGAGGTGCAGAAGCCGCTTGCGCAGGTCCCGGGGGTCGTTCCGAGCCCCCAGCCGTCCAGGTCGCTGACCCAGCTGAGGTCGACCAGTCCGAGATGTTCTGGCACGAAGGAGCCGGCCGGCGTGGGCCGGGCCGGCGACTGGGTCGCGCTCGGCGGCGCGGTGACCGGGACGCCGGGGGTTCCCTCGCCGATCGGGCGTTGCGCAGGCTGGGGGCGTGGCAAGCCACCGCCGATCGCGACCCCGACGACTACCGCCGCGGCAACCAGTGCGGCGGTGCTCATCGTGGTCATCGCCGCCCGCCACCGGCGGCGGTGGCGGGCCTGGCGTCGGATCCGCTCGAAGCGCGCCGGGCCGGGCGCCAACGGGATGACCGGCGGGCCGAGTCGGCGGCGCAGGTCATCGTCAGGTTCGACCATCACGGTCCCCGAGTTGGGCGAGCAGCCGGGCACGCGCGTCGAACAGGTCGCTCTTCACGGTGCCCTCCGCCCGGCCGAGCAGGATCGCAACCCGCCTGACCGGGAGGTCGGCGTAGTAGTGGAGCAGCACCGGGAGCCGGAGCCGGTCCGGCAACGCCGCGACGAGCACCCGCAGCCCGACGTCACCGGCCGGGGTCGGGTCGAGCTCGTCGGGCGGCCCGATCCGGCGCAACGCACGGCGCTCGCGCTCCAGCTTGCGCCAACGGTCCCGAACCAGGTTCGCGGCAACGACGTAGAGGTAGCCACGGGGGTCGTCGACGCTGGACCACTTCGCGAGCAGCCGGGTGAACGCCTCGGCCGCGATCTCGTGGGCCGTGTCGGCGTCGTCCACGAGGTTTCGGCACCAGCCGGCGAGCCTCGGGTAGTGCGCGGCGAACAGCTCGGCCGCGTCCGCATCGCGGGTACGACTTCGTACCAGCTCAGCCGACACCGCGAGCTCGGTCACCTTCGGCTCCGGTCGGGCCCCACGTCTCACAGACGCCGCACCCCTCTCGCCGGTTGGCCAGCCACGTTCTACGCCCCCCGGGCCGACCCGGCCAATCCGACACGCGCCGAAGCGGCCGGCCGGCTCGCCGCTACCCTGGACCGAACCCCGACCCCCCCGGCGCAGGGCCGGGGCGCGACCGCATCGCAGCGTCGAGGGAACTGGAGACCGGTCGCGTGAGCGTCCTCGACGAGATCCTCGACGGCGTGCGAGCGGACCTGGCCGAACGTCAGGTCGAGGTTCCGCTGGACCGGCTCAAGGAAATCGCCGGCCGGCAGCCGAGCGCCCGGGACGCGATGTCTGCGCTGCGGCAGCCGGGGATCGCCGTGATCGCCGAGGTCAAGCGGGCCAGTCCCTCCCGGGGCGCGCTCGCGTCGATCGGCGACCCGGCGGCCCTCGCTCGCGACTACGCGGCCGGCGGGGCTCATGTCATCAGCGTGTTGACCGAGGAGCGACGTTTCGCCGGGAGCCTCGCCGACCTCGACGCGATCCGCGCGGCCGTCGACACCCCCCTGCTCCGCAAGGACTTCGTCGTCACGGCCTACCAGGTGTGGGAGGCCCGGGCGCACGGTGCCGACCTCGTGCTGCTGATCGTCGCGGCGCTCGAGCAGAACGCCCTGGTCGCGCTGGTGGAGCGGACCGAGAGCCTCGGCATGGTCCCCCTGGTCGAGGTTCACGACGCCGACGAGGTCGCCCGGGCGATCGACGCCGGGGCGCGGGTCATCGGCGTCAACGCGCGCGACCTACGCACCCTGGAGGTCGACCGGAGCCGTTTCGCCGAGCTTGCGCCCCTGCTGCCGGACAGCGCGGTCAAGGTCGCCGAATCGGGGATCCGCGGGCCGCACGATCTGCTCGCCTACGCGGCCGTGGGCGCCGACGCCGTCCTCGTCGGCGAGGGACTGGTCACCGGCAAGGACCCGCGGCAGGCAGTCGCCGACCTGGTCACCGCCGGAGCGCATCCGGCGGCCCGACACACCGCGCCGTGACCGCCGGCGCCGGGCAGCTGCCGGACCGGGACGGCCATTTCGGCCACTACGGCGGTCGATTCGTCCCGGAAGCCCTGATCGCCGCCCTGGACGAGCTCACCGCGGCGTACGCCGCGGCCCGGGAGGACCCCGAGTTCACCGCCCGCCTCGACGACCTGCTCTCGACCTATGCGGGACGGCCGACCCCGCTGACCGATGCCCGGCGGCTTTCGGCGGATGCCGGTGGCGCGCGGATCCTGCTCAAGCGGGAGGACCTCGCCCACACCGGCTCGCACAAGATCAACAACGTGCTCGGCCAGGCGCTGCTCACGCAGCGGATGGGCAAGCCCCGGGTGATCGCCGAGACCGGGGCCGGGCAGCACGGGGTGGCGACGGCGACCGCCGCCGCCCTGCTCGGCCTGGAGTGCGTCGTCTACATGGGTGAGGAGGACACCCGCCGGCAGGCGCTGAACGTCGCCCGGATGCGCCTGCTCGGGGCCGAGGTGGTCCCGGTGCACACCGGCTCGAAGACCCTCAAGGACGCGATCAACGAGGCGATGCGGGACTGGGTCACGAACGTCGAGACGACGCACTACGTGATCGGCTCGGTGGTGGGCCCGCACCCGTTCCCGATGATGGTGCGCGACTTCCAGCGGGTGATCGGCGTCGAGGCCCGCGCCCAGTGCCTGGACCGCCTGGGCCGGCTGCCCGACGCGGTGGTCGCCTGCGTCGGCGGCGGCTCGAACTCGATCGGCATCTTCCATCCCTTCCTCGCTGACGAGGGCGTGGCGCTGGTCGGCTGCGAAGCCGGCGGCGCCGGGGTGCGTTCCGGGCAGCACGCGGCCACCCTCGTGGCCGGTTCCCCGGGCGTGCTGCACGGGGCCCGGTCCTACCTGCTCCAGGACGGGGACGGGCAGACCAGCCCGACCCACTCGGTCTCGGCCGGCCTCGACTATCCGGGGGTCGGCCCGGAGCACGCGTGGCTCCGGGACACCGGTCGGGCCCGCTACATCGCGATCGACGACGCCGCCGCGATGGACGCCTTCAGCCGGCTGGCCCGGACCGAGGGCATCCTGGCCGCGATCGAAACCGCGCACGCCGTCGCCGGGGCGTGCGGCGTCGCACGCGAACTCGGTCCGGGGTCCGCGGTCCTCGTCAGCTGCTCCGGCCGCGGTGACAAGGATGTCGACACCGCGGCCGCCTGGTTCGGGTTGGCGGAGGAGTGACCGGGCGCGTCGCCGAGGTATTCGCGAACGCGGCCCGGGACGGCCGGGCGGTTCTCGTCGGATACCTCCCGGCCGGGTTCCCGGCGGTCGACACCGCGGTCGCCGCGATGCGGGCGATGGTCGAGGGGGGCGTCGACGTGGTCGAGGTGGGGCTGCCCTACTCCGACCCGCTGATAGACGGGCCGGTGATCCAGGCCGCGGTCGACCGGGCCCTCGCCGGTGGCACCCGCGTGAGCGACGTGCTGGCCACCGTCGAGGCCGTCGCGTCGGCCGGCGCGCCGGTCCTCGTCATGACCTACTGGAATCCGATCGAGCGATACGGGGTCGAGCGGTTCGCGGCGGCGCTCGCGGCGGCCGGCGGGTCGGGCATGATCACCCCGGACCTCACCCCCGAGGAGGCCGGCCCGTGGCTGGCCGCGGCCGAGAAACACGGGCTCGATCCGGTGTTCCTCGTCGCCCCCTCGTCGAGCGACGACCGGATCCGCCGGGTCGGGGCGACCGGCCGGGGCTTCATCTACGCCGCCTCCACGATGGGCGTGACCGGGGCGCGGGAGCGGGTGAGCGCGCGGGCCCCGGAACTCGTCGCGCGGGCCAAGGCGCTCGTCAGCCTTCCGGTGGCCGTCGGGCTCGGGGTGAGCAACGCCGAGCAGGCGGCCGAGGTGGCCGGCTACGCGGACGGGGTGATCGTCGGCTCGGCCTTCGTCCGCTGCCTGGACGAGGCAGGGGTGGACGGCGTCCACGGGTTGGCCGAGGCGTTGGCGTCCGGCGTCCGGCGGCGGGTGTAGGGACCTACCGCCGAGCGGGGGTTCCGTCGACCGTGGCCAGCGGCAGTCGGACGGTGAACCGTGCGCCGCCCTCGGCGGCGTGCCCTGCCTCGACGGTGCCGCCCAGCCGGGCGGCCAGCCCCGCGACGAGGGCCAGCCCGACCCCGGTCCCCACCCGGCGCACCCCGCGGTAGCGGTCGTAGAGCGCCGAGCGCTCGAAGGCGACCGCGAGGTCGTCGTCGGTGAGGCCGGGGCCCCCGTCGCGCACCTCGAGCACCGCCTGCTGACGTTCCGGCCGAAGCGCGAGCACGATCGGTGCGCCGCGCGGGGCGACCCGCAGCGCGTTCTCGGCGAGCCCGTCGAGGATCTGCCGGACCCGGGTGGCGTCGGTCGTCGCCAGCAGCGGCCCGGCGGGGAACTCGGTGCGCAACTCGACCTGCTCCTTCGCGCATCGCCGGACCCACACCGCCTCGGCCTGGTGCAGGACCTCGCCTAGGTCCACCTGCGCCAGGTCGATCCGGAAGTCGTCGGCCCCGAGCCGGGCCAGGTCCAGCAGGTCGGAGACCAGCCGCTCGAGCCGGGCCGATTCGGCCAGCACGGTGGCGCCGGTCGCCGCGAGCTCCGGCGCGGGGACGACCCCGTCGGCCAGCGCCTCGGCGTAGCCCTTGATCGACGTCAGCGGGGTCCGCAGCTCATGCGACACCGAGAGGAGGAACTCCCGCTGCCGGGCCTCGCTCGTCGCGAGCGCGCCGGCCAGGGAGTTCAGGGCGTCGGAGACCTCGGCGACCTCGGCCGGGCCCTCCGCGACCAGCCGGATGTCCCGGTCGCCGGCCGCCAGCCGATGCGCCGCGCCGGCCGCATGCTGGAGCGGCCGGGCCAGCCGACGGGCCAGCAGCACGCCGGCGGCGGCAGCGACGGCGAGCCCGATCGCCAAGGCGACGAGCAGCCGCCGGCCGACCGGCTGGCTCACCTGGGAAACCGCGCTCGCCGGTTCGAGGACCAGGTAGTCACCACCGGAGGCACTCGCGACCGGGTAGCCCGCCACCAGGAAGAGCGCGCCCCGGAACTGGGTGGTCGTCTCGAACGTCTGGCCGGCGGCGGCCTGGGCAAGCAGGGCGGCCGGCAGCGCCGTGACATGTCTCGGGTTGAGCCGGGTCGGGGTCAGCCCGAGCGCGTCGACCCGCAGGAAGTGGATTCCGAGGCCGCTCTCCACCCGGGTGTTGGCGAGCACCCGATCGAGGGCGGAGCCGGCCGTGCCGGGAGCCGCCTCGGCGGCCGCGGCGGCCACCGAAGCCAGCCGGGACAGCGTCTTGAGCTCCTGGGTTTCGGCGGCGCTGTGCACCAGGCGGTTCGAAACGAGGCCGCTGATGACCACGGTGACGAGCGCGACGGCCGTGGTCACGACGGCGATCCGGACGGCGAGTCCGGACCGGCGCGGCGAGGGCTCAGTCACCCGCGGCGTAGCCCACCCCACGCAACGTTCGGATCGGACTGGCCTCCCCGAGCTTGGCCCGCAACTGGGCCACGTGGACGTCGACGGTGCGGGTGCCAGCCGCCGCCTCGTACCCCCAGACCTCGGAGAGCAGTTGCTCGCGCGAGTACACCCGGCCGGGACGGCGGAGCAGGAAAGCCAACAGGTCGAACTCGGTGCTGGTCAGCACGACCTCGGCGCCGGCCGCCACGACCCGGCGGCGGGACGGCTCGAGACTGACCGCGCCGACCGTCAGCACGCGCTCATCCGTGCCGGTGCCCCGTCGAAGCACGGTCTTGACCCGGGCCACGAGCTCCCTCGGGCTGAACGGCTTGGTTATGTAGTCGTCCGCGCCCAGCTCGAGACCGAGTACCCGGTCCACCTCGTCGTCCCGGGCGGTGACGAACAGGATGGGCGTCCAGTCGCCGTCGGCCCGCAGCCGCCGGCACACCTCGGTGCCGTCGAGTTCCGGCAGCCCGACGTCGAGAACGATCGCGACCGGGTGCAGCTTGCGCGCGGCAGCCAGCCCGGCCCGGCCGTCGGCCTCCACATGAACCCCGAAACCCTCCCGGGTCAGATAGAGCCGCTCGAGGTCCGCGATCGCCCGCTCGTCCTCGATGACCAGGACGAGTCCCTTGCCTTCGACCACGTCGCCCCCTCGGCCCGCCGCTGAAGTCATCTTCGTCCAGCCCACGGCAGAAGCCGGTGAAGTCGATGTTCGGATCAGGTCAGCGTCGGGTCTTCTCCCCGGTCGAGGGCATCCCAAGCGGACAGCTCGGGATCCCGGCCGGCCGGCCCCGATCGGGCGCCGGCGGCAGCGTAGCGTTCGGACAGGCCGTGCCAGCGCCGACCGAACGCGACCGCGGTGAGCCCCGCTCCGGCGACGAACAAGCCTCCGGCGATGGCGACGGCCGGCCAGGCATTCGGCCGCGGGTAACCAAGGACGTGGACAACGGCGGCGAGGGCACCGGCACCGGCCATGACCAGCACCGCGCCGACGAGGATCCGTCCGACCCGGCGCAGCGCGAGAAGCAACGCGGCCGCCGGCAGGGCGATCAGACCGCACACGTCGGGCACGGCACTGCGATCGTGCCCGGTCGGGCTGGACACCGACAGGCCGGCATGGGCCGCCGTGCCGCCCCAGGGCCGGCCGGCGGAGATGACGAGCAGCGCAGCCCCGAACAGCGCGCCGACGACCGCGACGGCCTGGCCCCGCCGGGCGCTCACGCCCGCGGCGCTGGCGCGCCGGTCAGGGCCTCGGCCGCACTCACCGCCGCCAACACCGCCGCCGCCTTCCGCCGCGACTCGTCGTCCTCGGAATCCGGATCCGAGTCGGCGACGATCCCCGCGCCGGCCTGGACGTAGGCGACCCCTTCGCGCAGCACCGCTGTCCGGATCGCGATCGCGGTATCCAGATCGCCGCCGACGTCGAAGTAGCCGATCGCGCCGCCGTACACGCCGCGCCGGGTCGGTTCGAGCTCCTCGATGATCTCCATCGCCCGGACCTTCGGGGCGCCGGAGAGCGTTCCCGCCGGAAAGCAGGCCTCCAGGACGTCGAGCGAGGTGAGGTCGGGGCGGACCTCGCCGACGACGGTCGACACCAGGTGCATCACATGCGAGTACCGCTCGACGCTCATGAAGTCGACGACGTCGACACTGCCCGGACGACAGACCCGCCCCAGGTCGTTGCGGCCGAGGTCCACGAGCATGACGTGCTCGCTGCGTTCCTTGGGGTCGGCCAGCAGCTCGGTGGCCAGGAGGGCGTCCGCCTCGGGGGTGGCGCCGCGCGGCCGGGTGCCGGCGATCGGGTGGAGCAGCGCCCGACCCGCGGTCACCTTGACCAGCGCCTCCGGTGAGGAGCCGACCACGTCGAGGTCCCCGAAGCGCAACAGATACATGTAGGGACTCGGGTTCGACGCACGCAGGACCCGGTAGATGTCGAACGCGTCGGCCGCCGTGGGCGCCGCGAAACGCTGGCTCAGGACCACCTGGAAGATGTCGCCCGCGAAAATGTGCTCCTTCGCGGTCCGGACGGCGTCGAGGAACTGCTGTCTCGACATGTTCGTCGAGTGCTCCGGCAGGCCGCTCGGACTCAGGGCGGCCACCGTGGACGGGGACGGCTGGCGAAGATCGGCCGTCATCCGTTCCAGTCGCTCGACGGCGTCGTCGTAGCCCGCGTCGGCGGATGGTGCCCCAGGCACGACGTTGGCGATGAGCATCAGCGAGCCGTCGGTGTGGTCGAGCACCGCCAGGTCCGCCGCCAGCAACAACATGATCTCCGGGATCGGCAGGTCCGCTTCGGCGTGCTCCGGCAGCCGCTCGAGCCGGCGCACGACGTCGTAGCCGAGGAAGCCGACCAGCCCACCGGTGAGCGGGGGGAGGCCGGGCGACCTGGGGGACCGCAACGCGGTCACGGTCCGGCGAAGCACCTCCAACGGGTCGCCGTCGAGGGGGACGCCGGCCGGGGGGGTGCCCAGCCAGCATGCCCGGCCGTCCTGGACGGTGAGCGTCGCCGGCGAGCGGACCCCGATGAAGGAATAGCGGGACCAGACACCGCCGTGCTCCGCCGATTCCAGGAGGAAGGTGCCCGGGCGGCTCGCCGACAGTTTGCGATAGACCCCGACCGGGGTCTCGCCGTCGGCGAGCAGTGCGCGCGTGACGGGCACGACCGGTGCGGTGGCCCAGGCGGCCCGGAACTGCTCCCGGGTCGGGCTGATCACGCCTGATGTCACGGGGCGCCGACGGTGGCTTCGAGCACCTGCCGGTCGAAGCACGTCCGGTCCCCGGTGTGACAGGCGGCGCCGACCTGATCCACCCGGACCAGCACGGTGTCGGCATCGCAGTCGAGCGCCACGGCCTTTACCCACTGCTGGTGCCCGGAGGTCTCCCCCTTGACCCAGTACGCTCGGCGACTACGAGACCAGTAGGTCGCTCGACCGGTCGTGAGGGTGCGGTGCAGGGCTTCGTCATCCATCCAACCGACCATGAGCACTTCGCCGGTGTCGTACTGCTGGGCGACCGCGGGAAAGAGGCCATCACGGTCCCGCTTGAGCCGAACGGCGATCTCCGGATCGAGGTTCGACGGGCGGGCGGGGGGAACCGAAGATTCAACGGACACCGCACCATTGTGTCCCGGGAGCGCCACCACCCGAGCCGGGGAGGGGACAACTGACGCCGACCCGAGGGCGGTCCGAACCGCGAACGCGGGTGAGCCGGGGGCAGGCGCTGATCGCGCTGTGCGTCGCCGCGGCCGTCGTCGAGGCGTTGCTCGTCGTCCTGCTCGGGCCCGCGGCGGCGATCGCCCTGGCCCCCCAGGTGAGTGGACTTGCACCGATCGGCGTGTTCCACGACCTGCGCTGGCTGCTCGTGTTCACCGACTCGTGGACGACGTTCGGATTCGAGCTGGGGGCCCTGCTCGTCGTGCGCACGGTGTTCACCGCGGCCTGCGTCCGGCTGGCCTGGCCGGCCGGGCGGGCGGCTCCCTCCTGGCGCTCCCTGCTGCTCCGATCGCTGTCGATCACGTTGGTCACCGGTGTGCTGCTCTTCCCGTTCGCCAGCCTGCTGTTCGGGATGGCCGTCGTCTCGGTGTCGTGGTTCTTCCTCGGCGCGTTCCCGGCGGTGATCGCGATCTGTCTCGTGACGGCGCATGGGAGTGCCACCTCGTGGTGGCGCCGGGCTCCGGCGCTGGCCGCAGTCGGATGGGCCGGAGCGAGCCTGCTCGTCATGACCGTGACCGGAGGTCTCGCGGTCGCGGCCAGCTCGCCGGCGGCGGTCCTGTGGGTCGCAGCCGGTGGAGCATTCAACGGGTTCGCGTGGCTCCGCCTCGTGCCCGCCGTGGTCACCGGCCGGCGCCGGGTGCGATTCGCCCCGGTGGCCCCGGTCGCCCTGGCGGCATCCCTCGCCCTGGTCGTCGGCGTGGTCACGGTGATGGTGCACAACGGGCACAGCCGACGCGGCCGGCCGGGTGGCACCCTCGGGCCCGCGGTATCCAGCCGGGCCCCCGGGCGGCTGGTCCTCGTCATGGCCGGCTTCGCGACGAAGTGGGACGGCAAGGCCCGGTTCGACCTCGGGCCGGGCTTCGAGGTCCGGCGGTTCTCATACCGCGGGCTCGGCCCGGACCAGCGGCCGTTGCCCTACACCTCGGGCGACACCCAGCGCACGCTGCCCCAGCTCGTCCGGCTGCTGTCCGCACAGGTCGACGCCCTCGCCGGCCACTCCGGCCAGAAAGTCAGCATCGTCGCCGAAAGCGAGGGGGCCCTCGCCGCCAAGGCCTACCTAGCCAGCGACCCGGGCGCCCCGGTGCGCGCGCTCGTCCTGCTCAGCCCGCTCATCGACCCGGCCCGGGTCTACTTCCCGCCACCGAACACGCCCGGTTGGGGGCTGGTCGGCGGCGCCGGCGCCAGGGCGCTGCTGAAGGGCCTCGACGTGACGACACCGCTGAACCTCACCGCCGACGGGCCACTCATCCGCTCGATCGAGGACCAGGGGCCACTCGTCCGCGGTTTGGTCTCCTGCCAGATCCCCGGGGTCCGCCAGCTGGCGCTCATCCCGCTCGCCGACGCCGTCGGGGCCCCGTACGGACCGGACCTCGCCATCCCGTCCGCCGTGGTCGTCGCCTTCCACGGCACCCTGTTCGCCGAGCCGGCGGTGGCCAAGCTCACCGCCGCCTTCCTCCGGGACGGCACCGTGCCGGGCTTCCGCTGGAGGTCGGAAGTCGAGCAGGTGATCCGAGCGGCCGCCTCGCCGTGGCAGGTCCCGACCCTGCCGCTGAGCCTCAACCCTTCCTGGCAGCAGCCGGCACCCGCCTGTAGCCAGCTCGGATCCGCCCTGGGCTGACGCCACGAGCTCAGCGGCGAACCGGCAGCCCCGCAGCCGCGAGTGCGCTCTTGACCTGCGCGATCCGCAGAACACCGAAGTGGAACACGCTCGCGGCAAGCACCGCGTCGGCGCCGGCCCGGACCGCAGCCGGGAAGTCCTCGGCGGTGCCCGCGCCACCGCTGGCGATGAGCGGCACGTGCACGACACCCCGGACCGCGGAGATCAACTCGAGGTCGAAACCGGCCCGGGTGCCGTCGGCGTCCATCGAGTTGAGCAAGATCTCGCCGGCCCCCAGCGCCGCGCCCTGCGCGGCCCAGGCGACCGCGTCGAGGCCCGTTCCGCGGCGCCCGCCGTGCGTCGTCACCTCGAACCCGCTCGCCGTCGGGCCCCGGCGGGCGTCGACGGAAAGCACGACGCATTGCGCTCCGAAGCGTTCGGCCAACTCGGAGAGGAGGGCCGCCCGCTCGACCGCCGCCGTGTTGACCCCGACCTTGTCCGCGCCGGCCCGCAGCAACCGATCGGCGTCGGCCACGCTGCGCACGCCCCCACCGACGGTGAGGGGGATGAATACGGCTTCCGCAGTGCGGGCCACGGCGTTAAAGATGGGATCGCGCCCGACGCTGGAGGCGGTGATGTCGAGAAACACCAGTTCGTCGGCGCCCTCGCGGTTGTAGACCCGGGCCATCTCCACCGGGTCCCCCGCGTCGACGAGGTCCACGAAGTTCACGCCCTTGACGACCCGGCCGCCATCGACGTCGAGGCATGGGATCACCCGGACGGCGAGGCTCACGACGCGACCGCCGCGAGCGCCTGCGCAAGTGTGAACGCGCCCGCGTAGAGCGCCTTGCCGACGATCACCCCTTCGATCCCGCGGATCGATCGAACCGCCCGCAGGTCGTCGAGGCTCGCGATCCCGCCGCTGGCGACGATCGGCCGGTCGGTCGCGGCGCAGACGCTGCGCAGCAATTCGAGGTTCGGGCCGGTCAGCGTCCCGTCCCGGCGGACGTCGGTGACGACGTAGCGGGCGCAACCGTCGCGGTCGAGCCGCTCGAGGACCTCGAAGAGCTCCCCGCCCGGGCGCGTCCACCCGCGGCCGGAAAGCGTCGTCCCGCGCACATCCAATCCGACGGCGACCCGATCCCCCACTCGGGCGATCGCCGCCCGTAGCCAATCCGGGTCCTCGAGAGCCGCCGTGCCGACGTTGACCCGAGCCGCGCCGGTGGCCAGGGCCGAAGCCAGCGAGGCGTCGTCGCGGATACCGCCGGACAGCTCGACCGCCACCTCGACCTGCGCCACGATGTCCGCGAGCAGGGTGGCGTTCGATCCCCGACCGAACGCCGCGTCCAGGTCGACCAGGTGAATCCATCGAGCGCCGTCGCGCTGCCACGCCAGAGCGGCCTCGAGCGGATCCCCGTACTCGGTCGCACTGCCGGCGGCGCCCTGGACGAGCCGCACGGCCCGGCCGCCGGCGACGTCGACGGCCGGCAACAGCTCGAAGCTCACGACAGACTGCCCACCCAATTGGCTAGCACGCCGGCCCCGGCGTCGGCCGACTTCTCGGGATGGAACTGGGTTCCGGTGACCGGCCCGGCTTCGACCGCGGCGACGAAACGCTCGCCGTGGGTGGACCAGGTCACCTGCGCGCCGAGGGCCTCCAGGGCCGCGAAGGAGTGGACGAAGTAGAAGCGTTCGGATTCGACGCCTGCGAACAGGGCTGAGCCCACCGGTGGTTCGACGGTGTTCCAGCCCATGTGCGGAAGGATCGGGGCGAGCAGCTGGCGCACCGTACCGTCGAACACCCCGAGGCCGGGGCGGCGCGCCCCGTGCTCCACCCCCAGCCCGAACAGGATCTGGAGCCCGACGCAAATCCCGAATACCGGCCGGCCCGCGTCCAGCCGGGACCGGATCGCCCGGTCGCTTCCGGTCCGCTCGATCCCGTCCATGCATGCCGCGAACGCGCCGACACCGGGGACGACGAGACCGTCGGCGGCGGCGACCGCGTCCTGATCCGCCGTCACCGTGACGTCCGCGCCGACCCGGTCGAGCGCCCGCTCGGCGGAACGCAGGTTGCCCGAGCCGTAGTCGAGCACGACCACCGTCGGTCGGCTCACGACGGCCTGGTCACAGGACGCCCTTGGTGCTCGGCACACCGACCACCCGAGGGTCGACAGCTACCGCGCTCCGCAGGGCCCGGGCGACCGCCTTGAACTGCGCTTCGGCGACGTGGTGTGCGTTGCGCCCGGCGAGGACACGGACGTGCAGGCAGATCTGGGCGGAGCCGGCGAGGGACTCCCACACGTGCCGGGTGAGCGTGGTGTCGTAGGTGCCGATGAGCTCCACGAGCTCGGGTTCCTCGTGGACGCAGTAGGGCCGGCCGGACAGGTCCACGGCAACCTGGACGAGGGTCTCGTCGAGCGGGACCAACGCGTCTCCGAACCGACGGATCCCGGCCTTGTCGCCGAGCGCCTCACGCAGGGCCTGGCCGAGGGCGAGGCTCGTGTCCTCCACGGTGTGGTGAGCGTCGACGTGCAGGTCACCGGCGGAGCGAACCACCAGGTCGAAGCCGCCATGGCGGCCCAGCTGAGACAGCATGTGGTCGAAGAACGGGACCCCGGTCGCGACCTCCACCCGGCCGGCGCCGTCCAGGTCGAGCTCGACGCGCACGGTCGACTCGGCGGTCGACCGCTCCACTGCGGCATGACGGGTCATCTGCGCTCCTCGAGGGCGGCGAGCACCGCATCGATCTCCCGCGGCAGACCGGCGGTGATCCGCAACCAGCCGGGCAGCCCGAAGTCACGGACGAGGATCCCGCGATCGAGCAGAGCCTGCCAGCTCGCCGCCGTATCGGCGAATCTGCCGACCAGGATGAAGTTCGCGTCCGAGGGCGCAACCTCGTAGCCGGCTGCGACAAGGCCGGCGATCATCCGGTCTCGATTGTGCCGGACCTGCGCCACGGTCGCCAAGGTGGCGTCCGCGTGGCGCAGCGCGGCGAGCGCCGCCGCCTGGGTGAGGGCGGACAGGTGGTAGGGCAGCCGGACCAGCCGAATCGCCTCGATTACCGCCGGGTCGGCCGCCAGGTAGCCCAGCCGGGCCCCGGCGAATGCGAAGGCCTTCGACATCGTGCGGGTGACGACCAGCCGGGGGCGGCCGGGGAGCAACCCGAGAGCGGAAGGACGCGCGGAGAATTCGGCATAGGCCTCGTCCACGACCAGCACCCCGCGGGTCGAGGCGTAGATGGCCTCGATGACGGACGGGTCGACGGCCGCTCCGGTCGGGTTGTTCGGTGAGCAGACGAAGACGACGTCGGGATCGTGCTCGCGGAGCGCCCGCACCGCGGTGTCGACGTCGATCGTGAAGTCGGCCGCTCTCGGTACCGCCAGCCAGGCAGTTCCGGTGGTTTCGGCGATCCGGCGGTGCATCTCGTAGGACGGTTCGAAGCCGAGCACGGTGCGGCCCGGGCCGCCGAAGGCTTGGAGCAGCTGCTGGAGGATCTCGTTCGATCCGTTCGCCGCCCACACCTGCTCGAGCCGGAATTGCGGGCCGAGGTAGCCGGCGAGGCCGGTCCGTAGCGCCACCGCCTCGCGATCGGGGTAGCGGTTGAGTCCGACGGCAGCGGCGAGCACCGCCCGCTGGAGGTCCTCGACCAGGCCGGGCGGCGGTGGGTACGGGTTCTCGTTCGTGTTGAGCCGCACCGGAACGTCCAGCTGCGGCGCCCCGTAGGGAGTGCGGGCTCGCAGGTCGGCCCGGACCGGAAGATCCTCGAGATCGCTCACCGCAGACGCACCTCCACGGCTTCGACGTGCGCGGCGAGCTCCTCCGCACCGCCGAGGGCCCGGATGTGGGGGGCGGCCGCGGCCAGGGCATCGCGGGTGTAGTCGACGACATGCACACAGCGCAGGAAGGTGTGCACCGACAATCCTGAGGCGTAGCGAGCGGTCCCACCGGTCGGCAGGACGTGGTTGGACCCCGCGAGGTAGTCGCCGAGCGACACCGGCGTGTACGGACCGACGAAGATCGCCCCGGCGTTGCGCACCCTGGCGGCCACCGTTGCCGGGTCGCGGGTGAGGATCTCCAGGTGCTCCGGCGCCCAGGCGTCCACCACCGCCAAGCCGGCATCCAGGTCGCCGACGAGAACGGCGGCGGACTGGCCGGCCAACGCGGCCTCGACCCGTTCCCGGTGCCGGGTAGCGGCGACCTGACGGGTGAGTTCGATCTCTACGGCTTCAACGAGCGCAGCAGAGGGCGTCACGAGTAGGCAAGCGGCGAGCGGATCGTGCTCGGCCTGGGCGACCAGGTCAGCGGCCACGATCGGGGCGGGCGCCGAGTCATCGGCCAGGATCGCGATCTCGGTAGGCCCGGCCTCGGAGTCGATCCCGACCATCCCGCGGACCACCCGCTTGGCCGCCGCCACGAAGACATTCCCCGGACCGGTGACCACGTCGACCGCCGGCACCCCCAAGTCGGGGAGGCCGTAGGCGAACATCGCGATCGCCTGCGCGCCGCCGACCGCGTAGACCTCCTCCACCCCGAGCAACGCGCAGGCCGCCAGCACCGTGGGGTGCGGCAGGCCGCCGTGGGCCGCCTGCGGTGGCGACGCGACCGCCAGCGAGCCAACCCCGGCGACTTGCGCGGGCACGACGTTCATCGCGACCGACGACGGGTACGCGACGAGGCCGCCGGGGACGTAGAGCCCGACCCGGCCGACCGCCAGCCAACGTTCGCTCACCAGGCCGCCTTCGGCCACCTCCACGGTCAGGTCGGCCGGGACCTGGGCCAGGTGCACCCGGCGGGCCCGGTCGGCGGCCTCGACCAGCGCCGAACGGACCGCCGGAGCCAGGCCGGCTAGCGCGGCCGCCAGGGCTTGGGGAGGCACCCGAGGATCGCAGACGTCGACCCCGTCGAAGCGGAGGGTGAACTCGCGCACCGCGGCGGCCCCCCGGTCACGCACCGCGGCAAGCACCGGGCGCACCTCGTCGACCGCGCCCGCGACGTCGATCACGGCCCGCGGCAACAGGTGCCGGAGGGCCGCACGGTCCGCGGCAGCAGCACCGCGGCGCAGATCGATCCGGGACAGCACGGACCCTCCCCTGTTCTGCGCCGGCGAGCCACCAGCCTAAGCGAGGCAGCTCATCCGGGGCCGACTGGTTGGATGGCACCGTGCAGCTCCGTCTCGAAGTCGCCGCCGGCGCGGTCACCGTGGCCGTCCTCGTGCTGCTCGGTGCCCCGCTCGGGCTGTTCTGGGCGGCGATCTCCCCCAAGGTCCTCGACGGGTTCGGGGAGAACAACGCCTTCTTCGCGGCCGACGGCTACTTCCTGCTCGCCAGCCTCCTGGTCGGCATCTCGTGCGGCGTCGTCGCCTACTCGTTCACCCGCTATCGCGGGCCCGGGGTCGCCGCCGGTCTCGCCGGCGGGGGCATCCTCGCCGCGCTGATCGCCGATCGGGTGGGAGCCCGGGTCCGGCTGAGCACCCTCGAAGACGCTCGGCCGGTCTCGACCAGCATCAAGATCGTCGGGTACGGGCTGCACCACTACGTCGGGGTGACCGCCGAGCCGGTCTACGTCGGGTGGGCGTTCGCGGCGGTTCTCACCTACGGAATCCTCGTCGGGTTCTGGTCCGGGGCCGGGCCGCTGCCTGGCGCGACCGTCAGCGCAACGTGGCCCGCCGGAACGCCCAGGTCGCCGCGGTGAGAGCCACCACCGCGACCGCAGCGCAGCCGGCGAGGTGCCCGCCGATGCCCACCCAATCCGGACTGCGCAGAAAGGACCCGGCGAGCGCGTCCACGGCGTACGTCGACGGGACGGCCGCCCGGACCGCCTGCAGTGCTCCGGGCAGCCGGTGCGCCGGGTAGATGCCCAGGAAGAGCACGATCGTCATGCCGAGCTGACCGGCCAGGGTCGCCAGTTCGGGACGGGGCAACACCAGGCCCAGGAAGGCACCCAAACCGGCCAGGGCGGCCCCGGCGAACACCACCGCAGGGAACACGAACCACAGATGACCAAGCGGCAGACCGTAGAGCAGCGCACCGGCAACCGCGGTCACGGCCGCCCCTGGCACCGTGAAGGTGGCATAGCTGGCCGCCGTGCCGAGCACGACGGCGGCTGGCGGGACGGGCAGGGCGGCGTAGTAGTCGAAGCCGCGGCCGGCCCGCAGTGCGCCGAAGCGCTGAGCGAGCAGGTTGAGGGCAACGAAAGCGACCACCAGGACCGTGGCCCCGGCGACGATGCCCTGCCTCGTCAACTCATTCGACCGGTCGACGAAGCCGCGGACCAGCACCAGGATGCCCAAGGACTGAAGGGTCGCCACGAACAGCAGCGGTGCGCGGGCGGCCCGCGCCCGGGACAGCTGCCCGGCATAGACCGCCGCGGTTCCCGCGATCAGCCCCGGGCCGCCGGCCCGGGGCGGGCTACCCGTCCGGGGCGCCGTGGCCAGCCCCGCGACGCGGGTGCTACTCACACCCGCTCCAGGTCGTCGTCACGACCGCCGAGCGACAGGTAGACGTCCTCGAGGCTCGGCGTCGCCAGAGTGAAATCGTCGAGTGCCTCGAAGGCCGGCCCGGCAAGCAGAGCGGCCAGCGCCGCGCCCGCCTCCGACTGCGCCAACCGGGTGCTCCATCGCCGGCCGGCGATCACCGCCCCGGCCGCGAGTTGCAGCACGGTGGCGTCCTCCCTCGGGGGGTCATGCCGCCAGATCAGGTCGAGCCGAACCTCGCTGCTCAGCGCGGCCTTGAGCCGACCCGGCGAATCGCAAGCGATCACCCGGCCCCGGTCCAAGACGGCGACGCGATCGAGAACCGTCTCGGCCTCCAGCACGTTGTGCGTGACCAGCACGACCGTCGTGCCCGACTCGGCCCGCCGACGTTCCAGCGCGAGCCAGACGGCGCGGCGGCCGGTGGGGTCGAGGCCGGTCGTCGGCTCGTCGAGCACGAGGACGGGCCGGCGCGCCGCGAGGGCCGTGGCGACCCCGGCGAGTCGGCGCTGCCCGCCGGAGAGCCGGCGCAGGGTCCGACCGGCGAGATCCGTGAGCCCGAGCTCGTCGAGCAGTTCTGCGGTCTCGGTGAGCGCAGCCCGCCGGGACAGGCCGCGCAACCGGCCGGTGGTCTCGACCGCACGCCCGACGGTGAGCTCGTCGAGGGCGAGCTCGTCCTGCGCGAGGTAAGCGGCCCAGCCGCTCGCGAGTTGCGGCCGGCCGGCGATGTCCGTTCCGAACAGCTTGATCGACCCGGTGTCCGGCGGGGCGAGGCCCATGAGCATCCGAACCAGCGTCGTCTTGCCCGCACCGTTGGGGCCCAGAAGCCCGAAAACCTCACCCGGCCCGATGTCGAGATCCACCCGGTCCACGGCCAGGACCGCGTCGCGACCACGGGCCCGGTAACTGCGGGTCACCCCGCGGACCTCATAGCTCGCGTCCATGCATCCCTTCGCCCCGGCCGGGGGCCGGCCGGACTCAGGGTACGACCCTGCGCTCGGGGCGAATCGGTTGCCGGCGGCGCCCCGCCCGGTCGACCGGTTGCGTCAGATCGTCATCTCTCGCGCCGACCGCCGATCCCGTGCTCGGCGATCGGGCCGACGGTGACGTGCCGCATCGACATTTCCTCGGCCAGCGGGCGCAGCGCCCCGAGCGCGGACCGCCACGCGCCAGGCGCCGAGTGAAAATCGGAGTCGTGCAGCACCGCCGTGCCGCCGGACAGGATTCCTCGACCGAGCTCGTCCAGCACCGACTGCGGGGTAGCCGAGCGCGTCCAATCCCGACCCCAGGCGGTCCAGAGCACAGGGCGCAGACCGAGCCTGCGAGCTGCGACGAGAGCCGGCCCGGACAGCACGCCGTACGGCGGCCGGAACCAGACCGGGGGGTGCCCGAACCGATCCCCCACCGTGTCCCGCGCCCGACGCAGATCGTCGGCGGCGGCCCGGGGGGTGCGGGCGATGAGGTAGCGGTGCTCGTCGCCGTGCACCCCGATCTCATGACCGGCCGCGGCGATCTCGTCCAGCAAACGAGGAGAGCGCCGGACCTGCTCGCCGAGCACGAAGAACGTTGCCTTCCAACCGAGCTCATCGAGCTCTGCGAGAAACAACGGGGTCGCTATGGGGTCCGGGCCGTCGTCGAAGGTCAGCGCCAGATGTCCGGGCCGTCCGATTCCGGCGAGCCGCGGCCAGACGGCGAGCCGCACCGGCGCCAGCCAGGTGACGGCCGGCCCGACCTGGCCGATCGCCACCGAGCCCGCCAGAACAGCGAGTCGACGCGCGGACACGGGCACCTCCGCGAGGGACGCTACCCGCCGAGCGCAGCCGGGCCGAGGAGCGCCTTCAGATCTCCAAACAGGGCCGACGTCGGGCTCACCCGCAGCCGGTCGTCGAGCCGGAGGACGGTGGCCTTCTCTCCGGCCTGAAGCTGGAGCCTGACCTCCGTCGTGCCCGGGTGGGTGGCGAGCACCTCCTTGAGCCGATCGACGAGCGGAGGAGTGCAGCGCGTGGCCGGCAGGGTGATCACGACCGGACCGCGCGGAGCCTGGGTCAGGTCGGGGACGCTGACGTCCATCGCGATGAGTTTCGGCACGTCCTCCCGACGATCGACCCGACCCCGAACGAGCAGGACGGTGTCCTCGGCCAGCTGGTGACCCAGCTGCTGGTAGCACGCCGGGAAGAACATGACCTCGATCGCGCCCTCGAGATCCTCGAGGGTCGCCAACGCCCAGGGGGCACCAGCCTTCGTGACCTTGCGCTGCAAGGCCGAGATGATCCCGCCGACGGTGACGATCTGCCCGTCGGTCGCCCCCTCCGCGCTCAGCGAAGCCACCGAGCAGTCGACGGCCTCGGCGAGCAGATGCTCGACACCCAGCAGCGGATGGTCGGACACATACAGGCCGAGCATCTCCCGTTCATAGGCGAGCAGGACCGGCTTGTCCCACTCGCCGAGGGGGATGGCGATGTCCGGGGCCAGCCCACCGGCCGGCCCCTCCGCCGGGTCCGTACCGAACAGGTCGTACTGGCCGATTGCCTCCGCCCGCTTCGTTTCCAGACACGCGTCCAGCGCGTCGGCATGGATCTGGAGCAACCCACGTCGCGTGTGCCCGAGGCTGTCGAAGGCTCCGGCCTTGATCAATGACTCGACGACCTTCTTATTGCAGGCGATGGGCTCGACCTTGCGAAGGAAGTCGGCGAAGTCGGCGAAACGGCCCTTCCCTCTGCGGGTTCCGATGAGCGAGCCGACGACGTTCTGGCCGACGTTGCGGATCGCGGAGAGGCCGAAGCGGATGTCGCCGCCTCGAGGGGTGAAGTCCGCGTCGGACTCGTTGACGTCCGGGGGAAGCACCTTGATGCCCATCCGACGGCACTCGTGCAGGTAGACCGCGCTCCGGTCCTTGTCGTCCTCGACGCTGGTGAGCAGGGCCGCCATGAACTCAGCCGGGTAGCGCGCCTTGAGATAGGCCGTCCAGTAGGAGAGGAGCCCGTAGCCGGCGGAATGCGCCTTGTTGAAGGCATAGTCGGCGAACGGGACGAGCACCTCCCACAGCTTCGCGATCGCCCCGTCACTGAAACCGTTCGCGTGCATCCCGGCCGCGAACGGCTGGTACTCCTTGTCGAGGATCGACTTCTTCTTCTTGCTCATGGCCCGCCGGAGCAGGTCGGCCTGGCCGAGGCTGTATCCGGCCACCTTCTGTGCCGCCGCCATGACCTGCTCCTGGTACACGATGACCCCGTACGTTTCGCCGAGCACATCCGCCAGGGGCTGCGCCAGCTCCGGGTGGATCGGCGCCTGGGGTCGACGGCCGTGCTTGCGCTCCACGTAGTCGATGTGCGCGCCCACGCCCATCGGGCCTGGCCGGTACAAGGCGATGAGCGCGGAGATGTCGTCGAAGTTGGATGGCTGCATCGAGCGCATCAGCGACCGCATCGGGCCGCCCTCCAACTGGAACACGCCGATCGACTCACCTCGGCAGAGCAGGCCGTACGCCTCCGGGTTGTCGAGCGGCAGCTCCTCGAGCAAGATCTGCTCGCCACGGTTCGCCTCGATGAAGCGCAGGCAGTCGTCGAGCACGGTGAGGGTGCTCAGCCCGAGGAAGTCCATCTTGAGCAGCCCGAGCTTCTCGCACGTCCCCATGTCGAACTGGGTGATCACCGCGCCGTCCGCTTCGCGACGCCAGACCGGGACGTGGTCGGTGAGCGGGTCTCGGCAGATCACGACACCCGCGGCGTGCACGCCCGCCTGCCGTTTCAGGCCCTCGAGTCCGCGGGCCGTGTCGAGGATCTTGCGCGCGTCCGGCTCGGACTCGAATGCCGTCCGCAGCGCCGCGGCCTCTTTGAAGCGCTCAGCCCGCTCGGTGAAGCAGTCGGCCAACGACATCTCCCGGCCCATGACCGGCGACGGCAACAGTTTCGACAGCCGGTCGCCGGCGGCGTAGGGAAAGCCGAGGACCCGGGCGGAGTCGCGAATCGCCTGGCGACCCTTGATCGTGCCGAAGGTGACGATCTGCGCGACCCGGTCTTCGCCGTAGGTTTCGGTCGCGTAGCGGATCATGTCCCCACGGCGCCGGTCGTCGAAGTCCATGTCGATGTCCGGCATGGAGACCCGCTCGGGATTTAGGAACCGTTCGAAGATCAGTCCGTGCCGCATCGGGTCTAGCTCGGTGATGCCGAGGCACCACGCAACCATGCAGCCGGCCGCGGACCCGCGCCCGGGGCCGACCCGGATACCGTTCACCCGGGCATAGCGGACGAGGTCGGCGACGATGAGGAAATAGGCCGGGAAGCCCATCTCGAGGATGACACCGGTCTCGAAGGCAACCTGGCGGCGCTGCTCGTCGCTCGGGCGTCCGTTGGTCCGCCGGTCGAGGCCGCGGGCCACTTCGGCTCGGAACCAGGACTCTTCGGTTTCGCCGTCGGGCAACGGGAACCGAGGAAGCAGACGACCCCCGTCGGGCAGGGTGACGTCGGCCCGCTCGGCGATCCGCAACGTGTTCTCACAGGCCTCCGGCAGCTCGGCCCACAGTGACCGCATCTCCGCTGGCGACTTGAGGTAGAAGCTGTCCGCCTCGAACCGGAAGCGCGCCGGGTCGGCAAGGGTTGCGCCGGTCTGCACGCAGAGCAGCACCTCATGGGCGACCGAGTCGGCCTGCCGGGTGTAGTGCAGGTCGTTGGTCGCCACCAGTGGCAGCCCGAGCTCGCCGGCCAGCTCGATCAGTTGACGCTGGGTCTGCCGCTCGATTGCGAGGCCGTGGTCCATCAGTTCGACGAAGAAGTTCCCGGCACCGAAGATGTCCGCGTAGTCCGCTAGCGCCTGCCTGGCCGCCACCGGATTGCCTTGCTGAAACAGCCGGTTCACCTCGCTGCTCGGGCAACCGGATGTCGCGACGAGACCCTCCCGGTAACTGGCGAGGAGCTCGCGGTCCATCCGCGGCTTGTAGTAGTGCCCCTCGAGGCTCGCCAGGCTGGCCAGCTTGACCAGGTTGCGCCAACCCTGGTCGGTGACGGCGAGGATGGTCATGTGCGTGTACTTGTCGCCGCGGGTGTCGAAGGCGCCGCCGCGTCCGGTCGCGGAACGGTCGAAACGACTTCCAGGAGCGAGGTACGCCTCGATCCCCAGAATCGGTTTCACCCCGGCGGCGCGAGCCGCCGAGTAGAAGTCGTAGGCCCCGTAGAGGTTTCCGTGGTCGGTCATCGCGAGCGCCGGCATCCCGGCTTCCGCGGCGGCGGCGCACAACTCCTTGACGCGGGCCGCCCCATCCAGCATCGAGTACTCGGTATGCACGTGCAGATGCACGAACGAGTCACTCATGCGGGCGGGGGCTCCTCGAAGCGTCGGCGGGCGGGCTCGGCCGGATGTGGAGGCCGTCCGCACGTTCTAACACGCGCCGGGGACAGTCTCCGGCGTGTCGCCGAGTCCGCGGTGACCCGGCGTGTCGCCGGCGACCTACGGCACGGTGCGCACGTCCGGGGTCACCCCGTCCGCCGGGAAGGCCCCGTTGATCTCCGGCAGGATCGGCTGGAAGCCGATGTCGGCGAAGGTGGCGGACGGGGGGGCTGGATCGACGACCCGCACGCCGGCCCCACCGGCCAGCTCCGCAAGCCGCCCCACCGGCCCGAACGCCGCAAGGGCATAGATGCAGGTGCAGGCGGGGCCGATCCCGTGGGCCTCCGCGAGCAGTGCCCGCACGCTGAGCCGCAGCGCCGCACGGGACGGTTCCGTGCTCCCCGGCGCGTTGATCTCCGCCGCCGTGTAGCGCGCCAGGGCAGCGGCCCGGGCCGAGATCCCCTCGAGATCGATCGGCAACTCGCTCAGCGAGTTCACCTGGATCGGATGCACCTCGGTGGGCAGGCCGGGCACATGCACCCGGACGTAGATCAGCTGGACCCGCAATCCGCGAGTCTGAGCGAGCAGCCATGAGGGCGACTCGTAGCTGCTGAGATCGATCAGAGCGTACGTCGAGGCGGCCGGAGCGCTGGCCAACAGCGCGCGGAGCCGACCCGAGGCGGCCTGCGCGTAGTTCCCCACGGACTCTCCGGTGACCGGTCCCACGAAGGCGTTCACCAGTTCGGTCCTCGGCACGGCCGGGGGAGACGCGCGACTCGCCGTGACCGCCCCGAAAGCCGCCAGCACCGCGATCGCCGAGCCGCCCACGAGCCATCGACGGCTGGGCCAGCGAACGCCGAGCACCCGCCGCAACCGGAACGCGACCCAGGGGACGACCCGCTCGTCGAGCGCCGCCAGACGCCCGGTCACGACTCAGCCCGGACCTTCGCCAGCGCCGCCGCGAGATCGGTCGGCCAGGGGCTGGTGAACTCGAGCGGGCGTCGGTCCCGCGGGTGCGCGAAACGGAGCCGCGAGGCGTGCAGCCACTGCCGGGTGAGGCCGAGTCGAGCGGCCAGCTTGGGATCCGCCCCGTACGTGGCATCCCCCACGCACGGATGGCGCACCGCGGCCAGATGCACCCGGATCTGGTGGGTCCGTCCCGTCTCGAGCCGAACGTCGAGCAGCGATGCCGCCCGGAACGCCTCCACCGTCTCGTAGTGGGTGACGCTTGGCCTGCCACCCGCAACGACGGCGAACTTGTAATCATGGTTGGGGTGCCGATCGATCGGGGCATCGATCGTCCCGGACAACGGATCCGGGTGACCCTGGACGAGGGCGCCGTAACGCTTGTCGACGGTCCGCTCGCGAAACGCCGTTTTCAGCTCGCGGTAGGCGAGCTCGCTCTTCGCCACCACCATGAGGCCCGTCGTGCCCACATCGAGCCGGTGCACGACGCCCTGCCGCTCGGCCGGGCCCGACGTCGCCAATAGGTACCCGGCGGCGGCCAGGCCCGAGGTGACGGCCGGACCCGTCCAGCCCGGACTGGCGTGCGCAGCCACGCCCACCGGCTTGTCCACGACAACCAGGTCCGCGTCGTCATAGACCACCACGAGCCCGGCCACCGGCTCCGCTGCCCGCGGCGCCACGGCGTCGGGAAGATCGATCTCGAGCCAGGACCCGCCCAGCACCGGGTCCGACTTCGCCCGCGCCGCCCCGTCGACCCACACGTCCCCGGCCGCCACGAGGCCGGCGGCGGTCGTTCTCGACAGGCCGAACATCCGGGCGAGGGCCGCGTCGAGCCGAACCCCGTCGAGCCCGTCGGGAACCGGCAGGCTGCGCCGGCTCACCGCTCGGGCCCCCCCGGTTGCGCCCGTCTGGAGGGGACGGTCCGGGTGCCGTCGAGGCCGACGCCGCGCATGGCCAGCAGCACGGCGAGCGCGCCGCCGACCACGATTGCGCTATCCGCGAGATTGAAGACCGGCCAGTGCGGCAACTGGATCCAGTCGACGACGTGTCCTCGAAGCGGACCGGGAGCCCGGAACAGCCGATCGCCCAGATTGCCCGTAGCCCCACCGAGGAGCAACCCCAGGACCACCGCCCAGGGAACCGACCGGAGCCGCCGGGCGGTGCGCAGAATGGCAACGATCACCGCGACGGCGATCACCGAGAAAAGCAGGGTGGCGCCAGTCCCGATGCTGAACGCCGCGCCGGCGTTTCTCGTCTCGGTGAGCGTGAGGAATCCATCGAGCAACCGGATCGGAGGCCTGTTGGACAGGGCGGCGACCACCAGGGACTTGCTCACGACATCGGCGGCGAGCACGCTCGCAGCGACGGCCGAAAGCAGCCACACCCGTCGGTGCCGCCCCCGACCGGCGCCGTCAGCTGACTGGTCTCCGTCGACGACGGGACCGGTCAGCGGCGTTCCTCGCGTTGCTTGCATGTCACGCATAGCGTCGCACGGGGAAACGCCTGCAGGCGCGCCTTGCCGATCGGGTTACCACAGTTCTCGCACACACCGTAGGTGCCATTGTCGAGCATCTGCAACGCCCGCTCGACCTGCGCGAGCAGGTCCCTACTGTTGTTGGCGAGCGAGAGTTCATGCTCCCGCTCGAAGGTCTTCGTGCCAGCGTCGGCCTGATCGTCACCCGCCCCTTCGCCGGTGTCGCGCTGCAGGGTGGCCCAGGACGACTCCGCGTCGGAGATCTCCCCGCGCAGCACCGCCGCCTGCTGGTCGAGCTCAGCGCGGATCTGGGAGAGCTCCTTCGCAGTCCAGGCCTTCTCGGTCGGCAGGACGGCGGGGGCTACGCCCGCCCGGGCGTTCGAGGGTTTGGCGCTCGGCCGTGGGGGCGGCGCCTTCTTGACCGGGGCTACCTTCTTGACCGGGGCTACCTTCTTGACCGGGGCCGCCTTCTTGACCGGGGCCGCCTTCTTCGCGGGGGCTACCTTCTTGACCGGGGCTACCTTCTTCGCGGGGGCCGCCTTCTTGACCGGGGCCGCCTTCTTCGCCGGCGCCCGAGCGGCCGTTTGCTCGCGCCGCGGAGCGACCAGCTGACGGATCCGCCCGCTGATACCCCGTTGTGCGGCCATCGTCCTCGCTCCTCTGCGACCGGACCAGCTCGCGATCTTGAGGGTCGCAGGATAGGACTCCAATCCGGCTGCGGCAACGCGGCTCGCCGCTCGATCCCGCACCTTTGGCCTCGGGCCCGCTAGGCTGGGCCGGTACAGGCGCTGACGGGGACGAGTACCGCCGAATGCGGCCAACAGCGACCCGGGGACGGTGCGAGCCCGGGGGCATGCGCGGCGGGAACATCACCCCCGAGCCGTCGGAAGAACGGGCCCCGGCCCTACTAGACCCGGCAGCAGGCAATGAAGCGGGGTCGCCTCGGTGACCTAAGAAGGGTGGTACCGCGGGCCCCCGGGCTCGTCCCTTCGCCGGCTGAGCACGAGCTGACGACGGAGGACGAGATGACCGGGTTGCGACCGCTGCCGGCGCAGGTCGACCTGCCCGCCTTGGAGCGTGACGTCCTCCAGCGGTGGCAGGACCGGGAGGTCTTCTCCCGGTCGCTCGACCAGACCAGGGACGGACCGCTCTGGTCGTTCTACGAGGGACCCCCCACCGCGAACGGGAAGCCGGGCACACATCACGTCGAGGCCCGGGTGTTCAAGGACCTGTTCCCCCGGTTCAAGACGATGAAGGGCTGGCACGTCCCACGTCGGGCCGGGTGGGATTGCCACGGGCTGCCCGTGGAGCTCGAGGTCGAGAAGGAGCTGGGCTTCTCCGGGAAACAGGACATCGAGGCCTACGGGGTCGGCGAGTTCAACGCCCGCTGCCGGGAGTCGGTGCAACGCCACGTCGACGAATTCGCCCGGATGACCCGTCGAATGGGTTACTGGGTGGACTTCGGCGACGCGTATTGGACGATGCACTCGTCCTACGTGGAGAGCGTCTGGTGGTCCCTCCAGCGCATTTTCGACGCGGGGCTGCTCGTGCAGGACCACCGGGTGACGCCGTACTGCCCAAGGTGCGGCACCGGCCTGTCCGACCATGAGGTCGCCCAGGGCTACCTCACGGTCGTCGATCCGTCGGTCTACGTCCGTTTCCCGGTGACGAGCGGACCCCTTGCGGAGATCGGGGCCAACCTGCTGGTGTGGACGACGACGCCATGGACGCTGGTGAGCAACACTGCGGTCGCGGTCCATCCCGAGGTCACCTACCTGGTTGCCCGACGCGGGCATGAGGTCCTGGTCGTCGCCGAGCCGCTCGCCGAACGAGTGCTGGGACCCGTGGAGGTGCTCGACCGGGTATCCGGTTCCGAGCTCGAGCACACTAGGTATGACCCGCCGTTCACGATCCTGGACATCCCGGGGGCGCACTACGTCGGGCTCGCGGACTACGTCACCGTCGAGGACGGCACCGGTCTCGTCCACCAGGCGCCGGCCTTCGGCGCCGAGGACCTCGCGGTCGCCCGCCGGTACGGACTGCCGGTCGTGAACCCGATCAGGTCAGACGGACATTTCGAGCCAGAACTTCAGCTGGTCGGCGGGATGTTCTTCAAGGCCGCCGATCCGACGCTCCTCGCGGATCTTTCGGCGCGGGGCCGACTGTTCCGCGAGGAGAGCTACGAGCACAGCTATCCCCACTGCTGGCGCTGTGACACGCGGCTGCTGTACTACGCGCTCCCCTCCTGGTACATCCGCACCACGGAGATCAAGGAGCGGCTGCTCGCCGAGAATGAGCGCACCAATTGGTACCCGGAGACGATCAAGCACGGGCGGTACGGCGACTGGCTCGAGAACAACGTGGATTGGGCCCTATCCCGGGACCGCTACTGGGGAACCCCGCTCCCGATCTGGCGTTGCCCGGATGGTCACCTGCGATGCGTCGGATCGCTGGCGGAACTGGGTGAACTCGCCGGGCGCGATCTCGCCGACCTCGATCCGCACCGGCCCTACGTCGACGAGGTGACCCTTCCGTGCCCCGACTGCGGCGAGACAGCGGTCCGGGTCGCCGGGGTCATCGACTGTTGGTACGACTCGGGATCGATGCCGTTCGCCCAGTTCGGCTACCCGCACCGGGGGCAGGCGGAGTTCGCGGGGAGCTATCCGGCTCAGTTCATCGCCGAGGCGCTCGACCAGACCCGCGGCTGGTTCTACACCCTGATGGCCATCGGGACCTTGGTCTTCGACCGATCGTCCTACGAGACCGTGCTCTGCCTCGGCATCATCCTCGCGGAGGACGGCCGGAGGATGAGCAAGCACCTCGGCAACATCCTCGACCCGTTCGCGCTGTTCGAGCGGCATGGGGCGGACGCGGTCCGCTGGTACATGCTCTGCGGCGGCTCACCGTGGTCGGCCCGGCGGATCGGCGACCACACCCTCGAGGAGGTGGTCCGCAAGGTCCTGCTCACGTACTGGAACACCGTGGCCTTCCTCGCGCTATACGCGTCGGCGGCCGGTCAGGACCCGACCCGGCCGGAGGCTCGGGCCTGGAGCCCGTCCGACTCGGCCGGCGCTCCGCGGCCAGCCGACCGCCCGCTGCTCGATCGGTGGGCGCTCGCGGAGCTCCAGGCCACCGTGGCCGAGGTGGACGCCGCGCTCGAGCAGTTCGACACCGCGCGGGCCGGACGCCGGCTGGCACAGTTCATCGACGACCTCTCGAACTGGTACGTACGGCGGGCGCGCCGCCGGTTCTGGGACGGCCCAGGCACGGCGGACGGCGCGGCCGCCTTCGCAACCCTGCACACCTGCCTCGAGACCCTGAGCCGCCTGCTCGCCCCGTTCATCCCGTTCCTCACCGACTATCTCTGGGACGTCCTCGCCGTCCCGGACGGGCCCGACTCGGTGCACCTGGCCAAGTGGCCGGTCCCCGACGCGGCACTCGCGGATGCCGGGTTGACCGAGCAAATGGCACTGGTCAGGCGCCTGGTCGAGCTCGGCCGGGCGGCACGGGCCGATTCGGGGCAGGGAATTCGGCAACCGCTTGCCCGGGCCCTGGTCGCGGCCGGTGGCTGGGCCGATCTGGCCCCCGACCTGCAGGCACTGCTCGCCGAGGAGCTCAACGTCGTCGAGGTCACCTCCCTCGCCGGGGAAGGCGAACTCGTCAGCCGCACCATCAAGCCGAACTTCCGCTCACTCGGGCGCCGGTTCGGCCCCCGCACGCCCGCGGTGGCGGCCGCGGTCGCCGCCGAGGACCCGGGGAGCCTGGCGACGCGGCTGCGCGACACCGGGTCGGCCACGATCGACGTGGAGGGAGCTTCGGTTCACGTCGAACCCGACGACGTCGTCATCACCGAGGCGCCCCGGGCCGGCTGGGCCGTCGCCTCCGCGGCCGGAGAAACGATCGCCCTCGACCTCGCCCTCACCCCCGAGCTCATCCGGGCCGGAACGGTTCGCAAATTCGTCCGGCTGGTGCAGGAAGCACGCAAGGCCAGCGGGCTCGATGTCTCGGACCGGATCGAGCTGTGGTGGGCGGCCGATCCCGAGCCGGACGCCGCGGAGGCGCTCCGACACGGCGCATCGACCATCGCCCTGGAGGTGCTGGCGGTGTCGGTCACCGAAGGGCCGCCGACCGCCCCACTCTCGATGCACGACGCGGCCGAGCTCGGGGTGCGGTTCTGGCTCCGTTCGGTCTGACCCGGGCAGGAACCACCCGTTTGGCGGAGTCAAGTTCGGCATTCGCCGGTGCCGATGCTTCCGGTGGCGGCAGTTGGCTGCTCCGAGCGGAGCAGTGGAAGCCACGGGAGGACCACGTGACCCTGTCTTTGCTCAGCAAGCCACCGGCCAACCTCAAGCTGGCCGCCAACGTCGTGGCCATCCCCGCGCTGGCCAGCCAGATCCGGCCGGCTCTGGTCCTACCGGAGCGGCAGACCCGGGCGCTGCTCGATGCGGCAGCTCGCGAAGACGTCGGCGTCGGCGGGGTGTTCGCGGCCGGGCCGGCCGGGATCCAGGTCTGGAGCGGCCCATTCAACGGCATCGGCGGCACCAAAGGCGCGGCAATGCACCTCGGCTCCGTCGACTGGAGCTATGACACGCCGGTCCGGCACTACGCCACGATCTACCGCTGCATGGTGACCCAGGAGGGGATCGACCGGGGGGAAACGACCGCGTCGATCCTCGGCCGAGTGCTCGCGCTCACCGGTCTATCGGTCGAAGGCGACCGACTCCAGCTGGCTGTGCCCCCGCCCCGGGACCCGTTCCGTCGGCCCAGCGACTGACCCCGACTACGCCTGGCAGACCCCGCACGGCTCGTAACCCTGGCGTCGGGCGACCGCCTTCGTGAGTTCGACCGCGTCGACCGCACCCCGTACGTACCGGCAGTCGGCCTGGTGGAACTTGCCGCGGTCCGGGATCACCACCACCGTCGCCACCCGGCGGGCGGGCGCCGCCGCGGGCGCCTTCTTGGCCGGTGCCCGGGCCGGTGCCGTTGCTGGTGGCTTTGCCGGTGCTTTTGCGGGTGCCTTCGCGGGTGCCTTCGACACGGACTTCGCAGGTGCCTTCGCGGGTGCCTTCGACACGGACTTCGCAGGTGCCTTGACCCGAGCTTTCCCGGGAACCCGGCCCCTCGACGGGACCGCCGGTGCGACGGCAACCGGTTCGTCGACCTCGTCGTCGGAGTCCGGACGACAGATCCCACACGACTGGTAGCCCTCGGCGCGCGCTGCCTCGACGGTAGTCGACTCGCTCGGTCGGCCGGAAAGGAATCGGCAGCCCGCCGCGTGGTACCGGGGCCGGCCCGGGATTACGAACACCTCGCCCTCGCTCGGCACCGCCGGGATTACCCGGGTGATCTCCTCGACCGGCGTGAAGGTACTCACCGTGGCGGGCTGCACCGGGGTCACCGGGGCAGTGGCGAGGCCGCCTGCCCGGCGCTGGCGGACACCGAAGAACAGGCCGCCTACCCGGCGCTGGCGGACACCGAGGAACAGGAACAGGAACGACACCAGGCTGACCCCGATCGAGGCGTAGATCAGCGCCAGCCCGCCGCTGAGGATGAGCCCCAAGACAAGAAGCACCAGCGCGACCAGGCAGAGCGCGCCGCTGATGACGATCAATTCGACTCCCAAGGGGGGCGGACGGACACCGCGGGCATCCTATTCAGACCACCGGACGGACAGCCGGGCGTGCGGCGGACGTCAGCGCAGCGGCGGGTCCTCGTGGCGCTCATCGATGTCCGTCGTGTCCGTGGTGGACGGCCCGGCTTCCCGCGGCGGCCCGGCCTGCGGCGGGGCAGTGAACGGGCCCCGCGCGGGCGGGAGCGGAGCCGGCGTCGGTGGCGCGGCGGCCGGGGCTGGCGGGGCGGTCGTCGGTAACGTGGCCGGTGGGGCGGCCGGTGGCTGCGCACCGAACGGCCCGGGCGGTCCCCCGGCCGGCGGCGACGGCTCGACCACCCGAGTCTCCAGGTCGCGGAGCTGGGACTCGAGATAGGCACGCAGCCGGGTGCGGTACTCGCGCTCGAAGTTGCGCAGCCCCTCGACCTGGGCAGCGAGCTCCGCGCGCTGGCGGGACAGCCCAGCCAGCTCAGCGGCCGACCGGTCCCGGGCCTCCCGCTCCACAGTCGCGGCCCCAGCGCGCGCCTGGCCAATGATCTGCTCGGCCTCCGCCCGCGCCTGCGCGACCGCCTCGTCGGCGGTGCGCTGGGCCAGCAGCAGGGTGCGCAGGGCGGCCTCCTGCCCCGTTTGGTCGGCGGTGGCGGCGGGGGGCGGCGTAACCACCGGCGGGGGCGGGGGCGCCGGAGGGGGCGGCCCGGCGGCCGGAGGGCCGGCGGGCTGGGGACCGGCCGCGAGTCTGGCCCGCAGATCGGAGTTCTCGGTGGTGAGGCGCCGCAACTCGGCTTCGACCTCGTCGAGGAACGCGTCGACTTCGTCCTCGTCGTAACCCTTGGCGAACCGGGTCTCGGAGAAGCGCTTGTTCTGAACGTCCTCAGCCGTCAACGGCATGGCTCACACCTCGGTTCGAACGAAGGAACGCTCGGCCTCACAATGGCCCGCCGAGCACCTGGATGACGATAACGATCACGGCAAACACGACAAGGAAAGCGAGGTCCAGGGCGATCGAACCGATCCGCAGCGGCGGGAGCACCCGGCGCAACGCGCGCAAGGGAGGGTCCGTCGCCGAGTAGACGAGCTCGAGCCCGGCGGCGGTCGCCCCGTGCGGGCGCCAGTCCCGGGCCAGAGTCTGGGTCCAGTCCGCGACGAATCGGGCGATGAGGAGCAGCAGGAAAAGGTAGAGCACGCCGAGGACGACGTCGATGGCGATCACAGCTGGACCTCCACGACCCGGACCGCCGGGCCGTCAACTCTGATTGAAGAAACCGCCTTCGGCGATCCGGGCCTTGTCCTCGGCGGTCACCTCGACGTTTGCCGGGCTGAGCAGAAACACCTTGTTGGTGATCCGCTCGATGCTTCCCCGGAGCCCGAAGATGAGCCCGGCAGCGAAGTCGACGAGCCGCTTGGCGTCACCGTCGTCCATCTCGGTCAGGTTCATGATCACAGGGGTGCCCTCACGGTAGTGCTCCCCGATCGTGCGGGCCTCGTTGTAGGTGCGTGGGTGCAGGGTCGTGATCCGGTACAGCTCCCGCGGATCGGCCGCCCCGGGTGGGCTGTACCGGGTAGTCGTCGCGGGCTCCTCGAGCCGACGAACGCCGGAACGCGCCGTCTCGTCCGCCCGCGGGCGGCGCGGGGCCACCGGCGCCTCCTGGTAATCGTCGGCGTCGGCGTACTCGTCCGGGTCCTCGTCCTCGACGAGTCCCAGATACACCGCCATCTTGCGCATCGCGCCGGCCATTGCCGCCCTCCTGCTTCGCCGCGGTCGGTGCGGCGACCGCTTTCCTCGTAGCGGAGGCTACCCGACCTTCGGCGTGCGAACGCCGAGCAACGCCGTGCCGATCCGCAGATGTGTCGCGCCCGCGGCAACCGCCGACTCGAGGTCGCTGCTCATCCCCGCCGAGATCATCCGCGCCGCCGGATGATCCACGCGCACCCGGGCGGCGAGTTCCGCAAGCCGGGCGAAGGCGGCCGCCGGGTCGGCGCCGAGCGGAGCCACCGCCATCACGCCGCCCAGCTCGAGACCGTCCGCGGCGGCGACCGCGTCGGCGAGCGCCGAAACCCCATCCGGCGAGATCCCACCCCGACCCGGGGTGTCGTCGAGGGCCACCTGGACCAGCCCGGTGACGTTCCGGCCGCATGCGCGGGCGCCCGCCGCCAGGAACCCGACCAACGACTCCCGGTCGATCGAGTGGACGACGTCGCTGTAGCCCGCGACGGATCGGCACTTGTTGGTCTGGAGCCGGCCGACGAAGTGCCAGCGCAGGCCGAGCCCCCCGAGCTCGGCCCACTTCGCGCGAGCTTCCCGGTCGCGGTTCTCCCCGACGTCACCGACGCCGAGTTCAGCCAGCAGCCGCAGGTCGCTCGACGGGAACCCCTTGGTCACCGCCACCAGCGTGACCTCCGCGCCCGGGCGACCGGCCGCCGCGCACGCCGCATCGATCCGCGCCCGCAGGGCCGCGAGCCGGGCGGCGAGCTCGGGCCGCCGGGTCAAGGCGCCAGCCGGACGAGTCCGGCGAACCGGCCGGTGACACCGTCCCGACGGTAGGAATACAGCTCCGCACATTCGACCGTGCAGCGCCGGTCGTGCCGCACCGTGTCGACGCCGGCACCCACCAGCTGGGCGTGCAGCCCGGCCCGCAGGTCGACGGCCGGCCGGCCCTGCCGGGTGCGGGCCGCCGCGGCCGGCACCAGCAGTGCCACCACGGCGGCGAGATCCGCCGACACTTCGTAGCAGCAGCCTCCGATCGCCGGCCCGATCAGCGCCTCGATCCGATCCGGCGTCGCACCGCGGCCGACCATGGCCGCGACCGCGGCCGGCACCACGCCCGCCACCAGCCCGCGCCGACCCGCGTGGACGGCGGCGACGGTTCCGGCCGTCCGGTCGGCCAGCAGGACCGGGGCACAGTCGGCGACGAGGACGGTCAGCCACAGCCCGGGCGTGGCGGTGACCAACGCGTCGACCCCGGGAACCGGCCCGGCCACCGGACGGTCGAGGACCGCGACGTCGGCACCGTGGCGCTGGCCCATCCAGGCGAACGTCGAGATCGGGCTGGCCTGGCGCACCGCCAGCCGCCGACGATTCTCCGCGACCGCGGCCGGTCCGTCGCCGACGCCGTCACCGAGGTTGAGTTCGGCGTAGGGCTCGACGCTGACGCCGCCGCGGCGGTCGGTGAACTCGAGCTGGACCTCGCCCAAGCGGACTATTTCAGGAAGTCCGGGACGTCGAGGTCGTCGCTGTCGTCGAAGACGATCGTCCGGCGGGGGGCCGACCGGGTTCCGCCGGCCGGGCGGGCGGCGGCCGGCTGGGGCGTGGCGGCCGGCGGGGGTGCCGCGGGGCGGCCGACCGGCGGCTCCACCCGGGTGAGGTCGAGCTCCTGATCGAGCTCGGGCGGCGGCGGCGGGGCGATCCGGCGGATCGGCTCCCGGCGCTGCTGGGTGGTCCCGGCATCGAAACCGGCCGCGATCACCGTGACCCGGACCTCGTCGCCGAGCGCGTCGTCGATGACCGCGCCGAAGATGATGTTCGCGTCCGGGTGCGCCGAGTCGGCGATCAGCTGCGCGGCCTCGTTGATCTCGAACAAGCCGAGGTCCGAGCCTCCGGAGATGTTCATCAGCACACCGTGGGCACCGTCGACGCTGGCCTCGAGCAACGGGCTGGCGATCGCCATCTCGGCGGCCGACGCAGCCCGGTCGTCGCCCCGGGCCGAGCCGATCCCCATCAGCGCGGACCCGGCGCCGGACATGACCGACTTGACGTCGGCGAAGTCGAGGTTGATCAGGCCTGGGGTGGTGATCAGATCGGTGATCCCCTGCACGCCGGAGAGCAGGACCTGGTCGGCGGACCGGAAGGCCTCGAGCACGCTGACCTGCCGGTCGCTGATCGAGAGCAGCCGTTCGTTCGGGATGACGATGAGCGTGTCGACCTCGTCCCGCAGGTCGGTTATGCCGCGCTCGGCCTGGCTGGCCCGGCGCTTGCCCTCGAACTGGAATGGCCGGGTGACGACGCCGATGGTCAGGGCGCCGATGGACTTGGCGATGTTGGCCACGACCGGGGCGCCCCCGGTACCGGTCCCGCCGCCCTCCCCCGCGGTGACGAAGACCATGTCGGCGCCCTTGAGGACCTCCTCGATCTCCTCTCGGTGGTCCTCGGAGGCCTGCCGGCCCACCTCGGGGTCGGACCCGGCGCCGAGCCCGCGGGTGAGCTCCCGGCCGATGTCGAGCTTGACGTCGGCGTCACTCATCAGCAATGCCTGGGCGTCGGTGTTGATCGCGATGAACTCGACCCCCTTGAGGCCGACCTCGATCATGCGATTGACGGCGTTGACGCCACCGCCCCCGATGCCGACGACCTTGATCACGGCCAGATAGTTCTGCGGTGCTGCCACGGATGCAGACCTCTCGGATGCCTCGGGCCGGTGCCGGGCGCGCGCCACCGGCCGAACGGTGCGGGGGACTTCTCGCCGGGGCCGGTGGCGCGGGGAAGGCGCCACCGACTTCGGCGAGAGGGTGTCGGACCGGCCGATTTCGACCCTTCCGACCCTCACCCTCAGGTAGATACTTATAGTTATGTCAACGTGAGGGCTGGGGCGGACCATAGGGGGATCTGGCCAGCCGGGTCAAGGCCGTCCCGGGTGAATTCCCTGCGTGTCGGCAGAATTCGGACGCTTAGTCTCCAGCTGTCGCAGGGTCGAGCTGAGCTTCAGGGGCCGGCGAGGCCCCCGAAATCCCCGACCGCCCGCACCTCGGGGCGCAACTCGGGCCCCCCGGCCTCGCGGACCGCCCGCTGAACCCGGACCAGCAGGCCCAGCACGTCGGCGGCCCGGGTTCCGGGATCGACGACGATGAAGTTCGCGTGCCTGTCGGAGATCTGGGCGCCCCCGACCCGCAGCCCCTTGAGCCCGGCCGCCTCGATGAGGCGCCCGGCCGAGTCCCCCGGCGGATTGGTGAAGGTCGAGCCGCACGAACGCGCCCGCAATGGCTGTGTGTGGCGGCGCCAGGCTCGGTGATCGGCCAGCCGCTGCCCGATGGCCACCGGGTCGTCCGGCCGGAGCCGGAACTCGGCGGCGGTGACGACGGTCCGGGGCGGCAGCGCCGACCGTCGGTACCCGAGGCCCAGCTCGGCGGCAGCGACCCGGCGCGGGTGGGGCTGCTCGGGGCTGGCCAGGTCGGCCCCGGCGAGCACGTCGGCGACCTCACCGGAGTGCGCACCGGCGTTCATCCGAACCGATCCGCCGACGCTCGCGGGAATCGCGGCGGCGAACTCGAGGCCGGTCAGCCCCGACCGGGCGGTCCAGGCGGCCAGTTGCGGCATCGCCACCCCCGCGCCGACCTCGATCCGGTCGCCCTCGCGGTGGCGGCGGGTGAAGCCGCGGCCGAGCCGCAACGCCAATCCTGGGAACCCGGCGTCGGCGACCAGCAGGTTCGACCCCTTGCCGAGGACGAGCATCGGGACCGCCGACTCCGGGCTGGGGGCGAGCAGCTCCAGGATCCGGGTCAGCGCGGCCTGGTCGACCGGCTCGACGAACACGGCGGCCGCCCCGCCGACCCCGAACGTGGTGAGCGGCCCGAGCGGGCGGGCGGTCTGCACCGCCAGCCCGGCGGCGGTGAGGCGGGCGGCCAGGTCTGCGACCGCCGCCGGGTCGGCCGGCGGCGACCAGACGAAGCTCACGGCGCGGGACGCAGCACGTCGAGGATCTCCGGGCCGATCATGGTGACGTCCCCGGCACCGAGGGTGAGAACGAGATCGCCGGGCCGGACCAGCCCGGCGACCCGGCCCGGCACCGCCGACCAGGACGGCTCGTAGTGAACCGCATCGGCGGCGAGCGGGACGGCGCCGGCGACCAGCGCCCCGGTCACCCCGGGGATCGGGTCCTCACCGGCCGCGTAGACCTCCATAACGACAACGACGTCGGCGAGCGCCAGGGCGGCCCCCAGCGCGGTCGCGAACCCGGCGGTCCGGGTATAGCGGTGCGGCTGGAAGACGGCGACGACTCGACCGTCCCCCCCGACGACCTGGCGGGCCGCGGTCAGCACCGCCCGGATCTTCGTCGGATGGTGGGCGTAGTCGTCGACGACCCGGATCCCACCAACCCATCCCTTCGTCTCGAACCTGCGCCGGGCGCCGGTGAACCCGGCCAGCCCGGCGGCCAGCTCGGCGAACGGCGCGCCGAGCTCGAGCCCGGCGGTCAGCGCCGCGACGGCGTTGCTCGCGTTGTGCCGACCCGGGACGACGAGCTGCACGGTCCCGAGCCGGCGCCCGATGGCGATGACCTCGAACCTGGCTCGCTCGCCCTCCAGGCGCAACCCGTCGACCCGCACCGCGGCGTCATCCGCCCAGCCGTAGCTCACCACCCGACGGCCGGCGGCCGTCGCCGCGGCAGCGACCCGCCGCGCCCCGACGTCGTCGGCGCAGGTCACGACGAAGCCGTCCGTCGAGACCCGGGCAACGAACTCGGCGAACGCCTCTTCGACCGCGGCCGCCGTGCCGTAGTGGTCGAGGTGGTCGGCCTCGACGTTGGTGACGACGGCGGCGAACGGGGAGAGCAGGAGGAACGAGCCGTCACTCTCGTCGGCTTCGGCCACGAACAGGTCACCACCGCCGTGGTGGGCGTTGGAGCCTGGTTCGTTGAGGTCTCCGCCGATGGCGAACGAGGGATCGAGCCCGCAATGTTGCAACCCGACGGTCAGCATCGACGTTGTCGTCGTCTTCCCCGCGGTGCCGGCGATCGCGATCCCCCGCCGGCCGGCCATCACCGCGGCCAGCGCCGCGGCCCGGGGCAGCACCAGCAGCTCGCGGCGGCGAGCCTCGATCAGCTCCGGGTTGTCCGCCCGGATCGCACTCGAGACGACGACCGTGTCCGCCGTGTCGACCCAGTCCGGGTCGTGCCCGACGTGGACCTGTGCCCCGAGCGCCCGCAGCGCGGCCAACCCGCGGGAATCCTTGGCGTCGCTGCCGGAAACCTGGGCGCCACGGGCCAGCAGGATCCGGGCGATGCCGCTCATCCCGGCGCCGCCGATCCCGATGAAGTGCACCCGACCGAGCGGCGCCGGACCGGACGGCGCGCTCACTGGTGCGTCCCGGCGCTGAGCACGAGATCCGCCAGCGCCTCGTCGCCGTCGCGGCGACCGAACCGGGCCGCCGCCGAGCTCATGCCGGCCAGCCGTCCCGGGTCGGTCAGCAGCGGCAGCAGGGTCTCGGTGATCCACGTGGCGTCCAGCCGGGCGTCGTCGACGAGCAGGCCACCCCCGGCGGCCACCACGGGTTCGGCGTTGCGGCGCTGCTCGCCGTTTCCGATCGGAAGCGGAACGTACGCGGCGGGCAGACCCACCGCCGCCAGCTCGGCGCAGGTCATGGCGCCGCCCCGGCACAGCGCGAGGTCGGCTGCGGCGTAGGCGAGCTCCATCCGGTCGAGGTAGGGCAACACGACGTAGCGCGGGATGGGCGGCCGGCCGGCGATCGCCGCCTCCGTCGAGGCCGCGTGCGCCGCGCCGGTGAGGTGCAGCACCTGGACCCCGGCCCCGGCGAGCCCCGCGGCGGCCCCCACCACGGCTTCGTTGACCCGTCTGGCGCCCTGCGAGCCGCCGAACACGAGCAGCACCGGGGCGCCCAGCGCGAGACCCAGGGTCAGCCGGGCGGCGTCGCGACCGGTCGAACGGTCGAGGGTCGCGATCGGCCGGCGCAGCGGCATGCCGACGAAGGTGGCGTGCGGAAGCCGGGCCCCCGCCGCCGCGGTCGCGACGTGCCGGGTCAGCCGGGCTCCGACCCGGTTGGCCAACCCGGGGCGGACGTTCGCCTCGTGCACGACGATCGGGACCCGCCGCCGCCGTGCGGCCAGGTAGGCGGGCAGCGCGGCGTAACCCCCGAAGCCGACCACCACGTCGGCTCGCGGGCGGTCGAGCACCCGCCCGGCCGCGCGGACGGCTCGGACCAGTCGCGCCGGCACCGTCGCCAGGGCGGGGGTGAGCCGGCGGGGCAGCGGGACCGGCGGGATGAGCTCCAGCGGGTATCCGCGGGCCGGCACCAGCCGGCTCTCCAATCCACGCTCGGTGCCGATCACGACGATCGAGACGTCAGGGCGCCGTCGGCGCAACGCGTCCGCGGTCGCCAGCGCGGGCTCGATGTGTCCGGCCGTGCCACCGCCGGCGATGACCACCCGCATCGCCGGGACGCCACCGGGCGACCCGGGGCTCACCGGCCGCGGCGGCGGGCGGCGAGCAGGGCCACGGCGTCCGGCTCGCGGCGGGCGAACGAGGCGAGCATGCCGACCGCGAACATGGTGGGCACGAGCGAGGATCCGCCGAAGCTCACCATCGGCAGGGGGATGCCGGTGACCGGGAGCAGCCCGGTGACGAAGCCGATGTTCACCAGGGCCTGGGAGACCAGCCAGGCGGTGATCCCGGCGGCGGCCAGCCGGGTGAACGGGTCGGTGTTGCGCAACGCGATCCGCAGCCCGGCGTAGCCGAGCATCGCGAACAGGGCGAGGACCGAGCAGGCGCCGATCAGGCCGAGCTCCTCGCCGATGACCGCGTAGATGTAGTCGGTGTACTGGTTGGGCAGGTAGAACCATTTCTCCCGGCTGGCGCCCAGCCCGAGGCCCCACCATCCGCCCGAGGACAACGCGTAGAGACCCTGCACCGCCTGATAGCCGCTGCCCTGCGGGTCGCGGAACGGGTCGGTGAAACTGGTCAGCCGGGCCAGCCGGTATGGCGCCGCGGCGGCGAGCACGCCGAGCCCGCCGCCGAGCGCCAACCCGGTGCCGCCGAACAGCGCGAGCGGAGCTCCGGCCACCCAGAGCAGGGCACAGGTGACGGTGACGAGAACGATCGTCGTCCCCATGTCCGGTTCGACCATGACCAGCCCGGCGAGGAGCAGCGTGATGGGCAGCAACGGGACCAGCAGGTGCCGCCACTGGCCGAGCAACCTGTCCTTGCGGGCCAGCAGGTCCGCCCCCCACAGCAGCAGCGCGAGCTTCGTGGGTTCGCTCGGCTGGAGCTGGAAGCCGCCGGGCAGCGTGATCCAGCGCCGGGCCCCGTTCACGCTGGCCCCCACCCCGGGGACGAGGACCGCGACGAGCAGCACGACGGACAGGGCGAGCATCGGGTATCCGAGCCATCGGTAGGCCTTGACCGGCAGCCGCATCGCGACCAGCAGGGCCGGGATCCCGATCACGACCCAGAGCGCCTGCTTCTTCACGACCGCGAACGACGAACCGGACGTCGCGAACGAGGTGACGCTCGATGCGGACAGGACCATGACGAGCCCGAGGATCACGAGCAGGGCACAGCTACCTAGCACCAGGTGATAGTCGGCAAGCGGGCGGTCCAGCCAGGCGAGGGTCCGGGTCCGGCGGCCGGGCCCGGCGACGGCAGCGGCGCTCACCGGCGACGAGCCGCCAGTGCGACCACGGCAGCCACGAACGCCTCGCCCCGCTCGGCGTAGTCGCGGAACATGTCCATGCTCGCGGCGGCCGGCGCCAACAGCACCGTGGTACCCGGAGTGGCCAACCGGGCAGCCGATGTCACGGCCTCGTCCATGGCCCCAGTGTCGGTCCTCGCGACCTCGACGACCGGCACCTGCGGCGCGTGTCGCGTGAGTGCCTCGAGCACCGCGCCGCGGTCGACGCCGACGACGACGGCACCCGCCAGCCGGTCGGCGGCGGCTCGCACGGCCGGCGTCAGGTCCGCCCCCTTGAGCAGCCCACCGACGATCCAGACCACGCGGGTATGGGCGGTGATACTCGCCGTCGCGGCATGCGGGTTGGTCGCCTTCGAGTCGTCGACGTAGGCGACCCCGTCGACGGTCGCGACAACGTCACCGCGATGCGGCTCGAGGCGCAGCCCGGCCAGCCCCCGGGCGACGGCGTCCGCCTCGACACCCCGGCTGCGCGCCAGGCCGGCCGCGGCCAGGGCGTTCGCCAGATGATGCGGGCCGGACGGCCGGACGTCCTCGACCCGGGCGAGCAGCGCAGCTTCGGCGAACGCCCGGTCGACGAGATACCCATCTTCAACGCCAAGCTCCCCCTCCCGCGGACGACCGAGCGTCACCGCCACCGTCCGCCCGGCCACGTCGGCCAAACGCGCAGCCACCTCCGGGTCGTCCCGGTTGCCCAGCGCGAGCCCCCCTGCCCAGATCTTGAGCTTGTCCGCGGTGTACGCGGCGAAGCTGCCGTGCCAATCGAGGTGGTCCTGGGCGAGGTTGAGCAGGGCCCCGGCCGCGCAGGCCAACGACACCGACCAGTGCAGCTGGAAGCTCGACAGCTCGGCGACGACGACCTCGGGCGCCGGCTCGGTGAGCACCGCGTCCACGAGCGGGGTTCCGACGTTGCCGGCGGCGACCACCCGCCGCCCGGCGGCGCCCAGCATCGCGGCGGCCATCCGGGTAGTGGTCGTCTTGCCGTTGGTTCCGGTGATGGCGAGCCAGGGCGCCGCCCCCGGCGGGCGCAACCGCCAGGCCAGCTCGACCTCACCGATCACCTCGACGCCGGACCGGAGGGCGGCGGTGAGCAACGGCTGATCCGGGCGCCAGCCGGGTGACGTGACGACGAGGTCGACCCGGTCCGGCAGCACCGTCGCATCGCCGAGTCGGACCCGCACACCGGCCGCGGACAGCTCCGCCGCCGTGGCCCGCTGCTCGGCACCGTCGCGGGCGTCCACCGCGATGACGTCCGCGCCGAGCCGGGCCAAGGCGAGCGCCGCGGCCCGTCCGGAGACGCCGACCCCGCCGACGGCGACCAGCCGCCCCGCCGGGTCGAATCTCACCGCAACGGGCCGCGGGAAAGGAACTCGGCGTAGAAGACGCCCAGCCCGAAGGCGACGGCGAGGCCGGCGATGATCCAGAACCGGACGATGACCGTGTTCTCGTTCCAGCCGCCGAGCTCGAAATGGTGGTGCACCGGGGCCATGTTGAACACCCGCCGCCGGAAGCCGCGGAATGCCACCACCTGGATGATCACGGACAGCGTCTCCACGACGAACAGGCCGCCGAGGATGACGAGCAGCAACTCAGTGCGGGTGGTCATCGCCAGGCCGGCCAGCGTCCCGCCGAGCGCAAGCGACCCGGTGTCCCCCATGAACACGCGGGCCGGCGACGCGTTCCACCACAGGAAGCCGAAGCACGCCCCCATCGCCGCGGACGCGACCGTCGCCAGGTCGAGCGGGTCCCGCACGTGGTAACAGCCGGGGCCCGGCGCGCTCCCGCAGCCGTTCTTGAACTCCCAGAACGAGATGACCACGTAGGCCGCGAACACCATGACCGCCGCTCCCGACGCCAGCCCGTCGAGCCCGTCGGTGAGGTTCACGCCGTTCGATGTCGCCGAGACCATGAGGTACGCCCAGATGACGAACCCGACGGTGCCGAGTACCAGCCCCGGGTAGTCGCGGACGAAGGACAGGTGGCTCGACACCGGGGTCAGGTGAACCAGTCCCCCACCGGGAAAATGCAGCGCGAGCACGCCGAAGACGACGGCGACGACGGCCTGACCGACGAGCTTCGTCGTCTTGTTGAGCCCGAGGCTGCGCTGCTTGCGAATCTTGATGTAGTCGTCGAGAAAGCCGACCAGCCCGAGGCCGGTCATGAGGAACAGGACGAGCACCGCCGACGCGGTCGGTCCACTGAGCAGGACGAGATGGGCGACGGTGTAACCGGAGATCGTGGCGGCGATGATGACCGTGCCGCCCATCGTGGGGGTGCCGCGCTTCGTGTGGTGGCTGGTCGGGCCGTCCTCGCGGATCAGCTGGCCGTAGCCGCGCGAGCGGAAGAGCCGAATCGCCAGCGGCGTACCCACCAGCGAGACGATGAGCGAACCCATGGCCGCGACCAGGATGTCCCTCACGACAGGTTCTCCAGCGCGGCGGCGACCCGTTCCAACCCGACCCGCCGGGAGGCCTTGACCAGGACGACGTCGCCGGGACCCAGCTCGGCCGCGAGCAGGGTGGCCGCCTCGTCGGCGTCGGCCACCCGGATGCTCCGGCCACCGGCGGCGCGCGCCGCGGTGTCGATTCCGGCGGCTCCGTCCCCCACCGCGACGATCCGGTCTACGCCGAGCGCCACGGCCAGCCGGCCGACGTCCGCATGGGCCTGCGCGCCGTACGGGCCGAGTTCGAGCATCTCGCCGAGCACCGCCCATCCGCGTCGCTGCCCGGCGCCCTGGCCACGCAAATGCGTCAGCGTCGTCAACGCCGCTCGAACCGAGTCGGGGTTGGCGTTGTAGGCATCGTTGAGCAGAAGAATCCGTCGTGGCAACTCACGGAGCTCCATCCGCCAACGGCTGACCGGACGGGCGTCGGACAGCGCGGCGGCGATCGCGAGGAGCGGAAGGCCGAGGACGCCGGCCGCGGCTGCCGCGGCGAGCGCGTTGGGCACCTGGTGAGCGCCGACGTAGCCGAGTCGCACGGGGACCGGCGACCCGTCGCCGGAGCGCAACCCGAAGCCCGGTCGGCCGCACTCGTCGAGGGTCACCTTCCCCGCCCGCACCAGGGCGCCGGCGCCCAGCCCGAAGGTGACGACGCGCCCGGGGGCGCGGGCGGCCATCGCGGACACCAGCGGGTCGTCGGCGTTGAGAACGGCGGTCCCGTCTGCGGCGAGGCCCTCGACAAGCTCCGCCTTCGCGGTCGCGATCGCGTCCCGGCTGCCGAACTCGCCGACGTGGGCATCACCGACGTTGAGGACCACGGCCACATCCGGGCGGGCGATCCCGGTGAGGTAGCTGATGTGGCCCCGGCCGCGAGCGCTGTACTCCAGCACGAGGTAGCGGGTGTCCCCGTCCGCCGCGCACGCCGTGAGCGGCAGCCCGATCTCGTTGTTGAACGAGTCGCTGGCGGCCACCGTCGGACCGTCGGCGGCGAGGACCGCGGCCAGCAGATCCTTGGTGGTCGTCTTCCCACTCGAGCCGGTCACGCCGACGACGTGCAGCCCGGGCAACCGGCGCAGAACCTCCGCGGCCAGCCGACCGAGCCCCTCGACGACGTCGTCGACGACGACGGCCGGCCGGCCGAGCGGGGCAGCCGCGAGCACGGCGACGGCACCCGCGGCGAGCGCCGCCGGGGCGAAGTCGTGTCCGTCCACGCGGTCCCCGCGGACCGCCACGAACAGCGTGCCTGGTCCGGCCCGGCGGGAGTCGACGACCGGTGCCGCGGTGACCGCCGACGCGGGGTCCGCGCCGCCGTCGAGCCGACCGCCGACGGCATGCGCGACCTCGGCGAGGGTGAGCCGGATCACCCGGCACGCCCCGCGGTGGGGCAGCGGCTCGCCAGCGCGGCCCGCAGAACCGCCCGGTCGTCGAAGCCGTCGGTCCGGTCAGCGAACTCCTGACCGGTCTCATGGCCCTTGCCCGCGACGACCACCGCGTCGCCGGGCCCGGCGGCCGCCACCGCGAATCCGATCGCGGCCCGGCGGTCCGGTTCGACATGCACCCGGCCGCGATCCGCCGCGCCGACCAGCATGGCGTCGATGATCGCGCCCGGGTCCTCCGAGCGGGGGTTGTCGGAGGTGAACACCGCGAGGTCGGCCCCGGCGACGGCGGCGGCCCCCATCAACGGGCGTTTCCCCCGGTCCCGGTCACCGCCGCAACCGAGGACGACGACGATCCGACCGTCGATGACATCCCGGACCGCGGCGAGCAGCCGGGCCACCGCCACGGGGGTATGCGCGTAGTCGACGAGGGCCAGGAACGCCTGGCCCTCGTCGATCCGCTCCATCCGGCCGGGAACGCCTGACATCGCGGCTATCCCGGCCCGGGCGCGTTCGATCGGGACCCCGACCGTGGCCAGGGCGGCGAGGGCCAGGGTGGCGTTGGTGACGTTGAAGCCGCCGGCCAACCAAGTGCGGACCCGAAGGTCGACGCCGGGTCCGGGTGCCGGGCCGGGGCCGGTGAGCCGGAAGCTGCTCCCGGTCCGGGCGAGCTCGACTTCGGTGGCCTGCCAGTCGGCGTCGCCGCGGCCGTCAGCGGACACCGTGGCCACCCGCAGTTCGCCTTCGGCTCGCAGGGATCCCGCGAGGCGCGCGCCGGCCGGATCGTCGACGCCGACGACCGCGGCGCTGGTGAATCCGGGCGTGAACAGCCGGGCCTTCGCCGCGAAGTAGTCGTCCATCGACCGGTGGAAGTCCAGGTGGTCCTGCGACAGATTGGTGAACACCGCCGCCGCGAACCGGGTGCCGTCGACCCGGCGCAGCGCCAGCGCGTGGCTCGACACTTCCATGACCGCGGCGTCGACCCGCTGCCCGCGCATGACCGCGAAAGTGGCCTGGAGGTCGGTGGCTTCGGGGGTCGTCCGCACGCTGGGGGTCACCTCGTCGGCGATCCGGGTCTCGACGGTCCCGATCAGACCGGTCCGGTGTCCGGCGGCGCGCAGCCCCGCCTCGACGAGGTGGGCGGTCGTGGTCTTGCCGTTGGTCCCGGTGACCCCGATCAGGAGCAGGTCGTCGGCCGGCGCCCCGTAGGCCCAGCGCGCGACCGGTCCGAGCTGGGCGCGCGGGTCGGCGACGACGAGCACCGGGAGGCCGGTCGCGAGCGCGTCCGGTTCGCCGGCCGGGTCGGTGAGAACCGCAACCGCACCGGCCGCGGCCGCCGCCGCCGCGAAGGCCGCACCGTGCAGGCGAGCTCCGGGGAGTGCGGCGTACAGGTCGCCGGGGCGGACCCGCCGGGAATCGTGGGTGGCGCCACCGACCGTGACGTCGTCGAGGGCAGCGCCGGTGACCCGGGCGCCCCCGAGCAGCGGAAGGATCTCGCCGAGCGGGTGACGACCGACCGCCGACGGTCGGGGCGGCGGGGCTCCGGACTCCTCGGGGCGCACGATGGGGTCAGATTACCGGGAGTGCGCACCGCACCGGCGCACCGTGGATCACGGAAAGGTGAGCCGGACGACCGGGCGCGTGGTGCCGGTCGGCGGGATGCGCAGCGACTCGAGGGCGAAGCTCATGATGTCGTGGAAGATCGGGGCGGCCACGGTACCGCCGAAGTGGCCGTTTATCGGCTGCTGGAGGACGACCTCGACGACCAGCTGCGGATCGTTCGCCGGCGCGAATCCGACGAAGGAAGCGGTGTAACCGGAGTAGCCGCCGTGGCCGTTCGCCCGGTCCGCGGTACCGGTCTTGCCGGCCACCCGGTAGCCGGGGATCTGTGCCTCCGGCGCCGTGCCCTGCTCGGTGGTGACCGCCTCCAGCATGTCCGACATCTCGCGCGCGACGGCCGCGCTGATCACCCGGACCCGGGTGGGGGGCGGCGCCGGCACGAACTGCCCGGTCGCGCTGACGGTGCCCTTGAGGATGGTCGGGGTCACGCGCACCCCGCCGTTCGCCACGGTCGCGTACACGGACGCGACCTGCATCGCGGTCACCGAGACGCCCTGGCCGAAGGCGACCGTCGGCAGCGTCGTCCCCGACCAGGCGTCCAGCGCCGGCAGGAGGCCCCCGCTCTCCCCGGGGAGCCCAACGCCGGTCGGGCTGCCGTATCCGTAGGCCCGCAGGTAGCGGTAGAGCGTCGCCGGCCCGAGTTTCTGCGCCGTCTCGATGGTGCCGATGTTGCTGGACTCGGCGAGAACCCCGGTGAGGGTGAGGTGCTCCACCCCGTGCGGCTCGGCGTCGTGGAACACCTGTCCGGCCACCGTGATCGTCGGCGGCACGATCACCGGGCTGAGCGGCGTCGCGACGCCCTGCTCGAGCGCCGCCGACATCGTGATCACTTTGTTCACGCTGCCCGGCTCGTACACCTCACTGACCGCCGGGTCACCGAGGTCGGCCCCGGGCACCGCGGTCGGGGCGTTCGGATCGAACCCGGGGGCGGTGGCCAGAGCCAGGATCTGACCGGTGCGCGGATCCATGACGATGACCGACCCGCTGGACGCACCGATCCGCTTGACCTGAGCCGCGATGGCCCGCTGGGCCTCCCACTGGATGTCCCGGTCGATGGTCAGCTCGAGCGACGTCCCCGGCTGTGCCGGGACCAGCACGTCCTCCCCGGCCGGGATGATCCGACCATCGGCGCCGGTCTCTACCAGCTGGCTACCGTCGTGCCCGCGGAGCAGGCGGTCGTCCAGGTACTCGAGTCCGGCCAGGCCGACGCCGTCGACCCCGACGAAACCGAGCACGGACGCCGCAATCGGCCCGTCCGGATAGATCCGCCGGCTCGAGTCCAGCACCCCGATGCCCGGCAGGTTCAACGCCGTGACCGCCCGGCCGGCCGCGGGTGTGACACCCCGGGCCAGGTAGACGAAGTGTCCGAGCTCGTCGAGTCGCTGGGCGAGGATGGCAGCCGAGACGCCGAGCAGCGGGGCGAGCTCGGCGGCCATCGCCGGCACCTGGATCGTCGAGCCGGCCGCGCGCACCGTGTTCGGGTCGGCGTATACGTCGCGGGCGTCGACGCTCTGGGCGAGCAGGTGCCCGGAGCGGTCGAAGATGGGGGCCCGCAGGGCGGTGAGGGTGATCTGGCGGAGCCGCTGCTCCTGAGCCAGCCGGGCGAAGTGCGGTCCCTCGATCCCCTGCACCTGGACCAACCGGGCGGCCAGCAGGCCCACCACGAGCATCAGCACGCCGGTGGCGACCCGCAACCGCCGATCCGGCAGCCGGCGGGGCGCCCGGCTGCCCGGAGCGGGACGGCGGGGCGCCGGCACGCGACGCGTCGGCACGCGACGCGTCAGCTGCCGGCTCATCGGTGGGCGCTCTTTCGCGGTGCCTTGCGCACCGCCGGTTTCGCCGCTGCCCGCGGGGCCTTGGTCACGGGCGCCGCCTTCGCCGGCGCCGACTTGATCACCGCCGGCGGGGCGGGGGCGGCGACGATCTCGCCGAGCATCTGGCCGTCCCGCAACCGGACCCAGATCGGCGCACCCCCCGGGTCCATACCGAGCCGTTGGGCCGCCGCGGCCAGCGCGTCCGGAGCGGAGGCGGTGTCGACCTGGCCGGCCAGCGCCTGCTCCGCGTCGGCGAGTTGGCCGGCGCGGAGCTGGAGGTCCTGAATCCGGAAGGCGTCCTGGGCGGAGAGGGTGTTCAGCAGGAGCAGCCCGACCAGCCCGGCGCCGAGCAGCCCGACGACGAGCAGGACGAACGCCAGCCGGCCGGGCCGCTGCCCGGCCTGCGGGGTGGGAGCCGTGGGTACCAGGCGCAGCGGCGGTCGAGGCCGGGGGACGGAGGCAAGCTTCGGGTTGCGGACGGCGGTGGTCATGCCGCTGCCCGGATCCGCTCGGCGGCCCGGAGCCGCACCGAACTCGACCTCGGGTTGGCGGCGACCTCGTCGGCGGAGGCCCGCTCGGCGCCGCGGGTGAGCAGCCGCAGCCGGGGGTGGTCCTCCTCGCGGAGCACCGGCAGGTCGGGTGGCGCGGTGACCGAGGCCCCCGCGACGAACGTGCGCTTGACCATGCGGTCTTCCAGCGAGTGGTAGGCCAGCACGACGATCCGGCCGCCGACCCGAAGCGCGTCGACCGCCGCCGGAAGGGCCCGCTCGAGCGCCGCGAGCTCGGAGTTCACCTCGATCCGCAGCGCCTGGAAGGTCCGCTTCGCCGGGTTCCCGCCGGTCCGGCGGGCCGGCGCCGGAACCGCCTGCCGAACCAGTTCCACCAGCCGGGCCGAGGAGCGCAACGGCTCGCGTTCGCGCTCGCGAACGACCAGGCTCGCGATCCGTCGGGCGTAGCGCTCCTCGCCGTAGACCCGGAGCACCCGAGCCAGGTCGTCGGCCGAATACGTGGCCAGCACGTCCGCCGCGCTCGGGCCACGGGTCGGATCCATCCGCATGTCGAGAGCCGCGTCCCGTGCGTAGGAGAAACCCCGGTCCGCATCATCGAGCTGGAGGGAGGAGACCCCGAGGTCGAACAGCACGCCGTCGACGCGCGCAATGTCCATCCGGTCGAGGACCTCGGGTAGCTCGTCGTAAACGGCGTGGACCAGCGTCAGCCGGGCGGCGTGGGGGGCCAGCCGGCGCGAGCTCGCCTGGATCGCCGCCGGATCGCGATCCAGACCGACGAGGCGTAAACCGGGATGCCGATCGAGCAGCGCCTCGGCGTGCCCGCCGAGGCCGATCGTCGCGTCGACCAGGATCGCCGGGCGGTCGGCGACGGCCGGCTCGAGCAGCGCGACGACCCGGTCGAGCAGCACGGGAACGTGACCCGGCGACTCGTTGCTGTCCATCCCCTACCCTCTCCGGCGGCTGCTCTGGGACCCCGGCTCGCGCACCGGGGTGCGTCCTCCCGGCCGGCCGCGCCGCGGAGTCAGGTCCCCACCCGCATCCGAACCTGGCACCGGGGAAGGTGCGCCAGGGGCAAAGGCGGGGGGAGACCTCACCACGCGACCGCGGTCCGGCCGGCCCTAGAAGATTCCGGGCAGCACCTCCTCGGACAGGTCCGCGAAGGCGTCCTCCTGAGCGGCCAGGTAGCTCGCCCAGGCGGCGGCATCCCAGACCTCGACCCGGGTGTTGGCCCCGATGACCGCGCAGTCGCGCTCGAGCCCGGCGTAGTCCCGCAGCCCGGTGGGGATCGTGATCCGCCCCTGCCGGTCCGGCACCTCGTCCGATGCGCTGGCGAAGAACACCCGGCTGTAGTCGCGGGCCCCCTTGGCGGCCAGCGGCGCTCCGCGCAGCCGTTCGGTGACCCGCTGGAACTCCTCGAGGGAGAACACGTAGAGGCAGTGCTCCTGACCCTTGGTGATCACCAGGCCCTCGGCGAGCTCGTCGCGGAACTTGGCCGGCAGGAACAGCCGACCCTTCTCGTCGAGATGCGGAGCGTAGGTGCCGAGAAACACCGGCACCGCCTCCCGTCAGCTACTCCCACATCCCCCACGGAGCGCCACTGTACTCCACTTCACTCCACGGTCAACGAAAAACCGCCGAAGCCGGGCCGGGTCGACCCACGGAGATGTCGAGAGCGGTCGGAACAAGGCCTGGCTCAGCGGTAGACGGCGTGGACCCAGACGTCGGTGAGCCCGTCGACCAGACGGCCCCGCTCGACCGTGTCGAGCAGCCGGGACACGGTGGTGTCCACGATGGCGGCGAGCGCCTGGGCCACCACCGCCACGTCGAGGCCCGCCCGGGCCGCCTCGAGCAAGCGAGCCCGGGTGAGGTCGCCACGGGCCGCCCGGGAACCCGGCGAGGGGGACCGCTCGTCCATGGTGGCGAAGTGTGCCAAACCGACGAAGCCCGGAGCACTCCTCCGGGTCGGCCGACCCTGGCACACTGATCAGCGACACGGCTGCTCGACGGCCGGGTCCGGAGGAGGAACCCGTGCCGCGTCGCACCGACCATCCGCTGGCCGCGGTCGACCTCGACGAGGTGGCGAACGAGGCGGCGCGGATCGTGGCCGCCATCGAGACCGTGATCGAAGGCAAGACCGAGCCGGTCCGACTCGCCGTCACCGTTCTGCTCGCCGAGGGCCACCTGCTCATCGAAGACGTCCCCGGGGTCGGAAAGACCATGCTGGCCAAGGCGTTCGCGCGGGCCATCGACTCCACGGTGCACCGGATCCAGTTCACCCCCGACCTGCTGCCCAGCGATGTCACCGGCGTCTGCGTCTACAACCAGGAGACCCGGGACTTCGAGTTCAAACCGGGCGCCATCTTCGCGAACATCGTGGTCGGGGACGAGATCAACCGTGCCTCGCCGAAGACTCAGTCCGCCCTGCTCGAGTGCATGGAGGAGCGGCAGGTCACCGTCGACAGCGTCACCTACCTGCTCGAGGCTCCGTTCATGGTCATCGCGACCCAGAACCCGGTCGACATGGAGGGCACCTACCCGCTGCCGGAAGCGCAACGCGACCGGTTCACAGCTCGGCTGGCGATGGGCTACCCCAGCCCCGCGGCGGAACTCGCGATGCTCGACAACCACAGCGGGGACAGCCCGCTCGACGATCTCGAGCCGGTGACCGACGGGCTCTACGTGGCGAAGCTGATCGACGCGGTCCGCACCGTCCATATCTCCGACGACGTCCGCCGCTACGCGGTCGACCTGGTCACCGCGACCCGCAGCACCCCGGAGCTCCGGTTGGGCGCCTCGCCGCGAGCCACCCTGCACCTGATGCGGACCGCCCGGGCGAAGGCGGCGCTCGCCGGCCGCGACTTCGTCCTGCCGGACGATCTCCAGGAGCTCGCGGTGCCGGTGCTCGCGCACCGGCTGCTCCCCGCGGCCGAGACCCAGGTCGCGCGCCGATCCACCAGCGATGTCGTCAACGACCTGCTGGCGCAGGTCCCGGTCCCCCGCACCGCGCCACGGCGCACCCGGGGTGCGAGCGGCTGATGCGCCGCGCGCTCGCCGGTCTGACCACGCGCGGACGCTCGTTCCTCGCCGCGGGTGCGGCCTGCGTATCCACGGGGCTGGCGTTCGGCGAGCGCGACCTTCTGCGGATCGGGATCCTGCTGATCGCCTTGCCGCTGCTGGCACTGCTGATCGTCGGGCGGGCCCGGTTCCGGCTCGGTTGCACCCGGCGCGTCGACCCGCCCAGGGCATCGGTCGGCAGCCCCACCACGGTCCTGGTCACCGTCGAGAACCTCGGCGCGGTACCCACCGGCGTCCTGCTGTTCGAGGACTCACTGCCCTACCTGCTCGGCGGGCGGCCGCGCTTCGTCGTCGATCGACTGGCACCGAGGACGTCGACCACGGTCACCTACACCGCCCGCTCCGAGCTACGCGGCCGGTACACCGTCGGGCCGCTGAGCGTGCGACTCCGCGACCCGTTCGGCCTGTGCGAGCTGACCCGCGGCTTCGCCCAGACCGACACGCTGGTCGTCACCCCCGCGGTGGTCGACCTGCCACGCGTTTCGCTCGGCGCGGACTGGGCCGGGGCGGGCGAGAGCCGGGCCCGCTCGATCGCGACCCAGGGGGAGGACGACGTCACGGTCCGGGAGTACCGGGACGGTGACGATCTGCGCCGGGTGCACTGGCGCTCCACCGCTCGGGTCGGGGAGATCATGGTGCGCCGGGAAGAGCAGCCGTGGCGGGCCCGCGCCGCGCTGTTGCTCGACACCCGGCGCGCGGCGCACAGCGGCGAAGGTCCGGCCTCGTCGTTCGAATCCGCGATCGGCGTCGCCGCCTCCGTCGCTGTGGACCTGCTCGGCCGCGGCTACTCGCTGCGCGTGGTCACCGACACCGCGGCGCCGCTCGGCGGACCGGACGGGCCGGAGGACCTGCTCGACCAGCTCGCGGTCGTGGGGACGTCCCGGGCGCCGACCCTCGGGCCGGGCCTGGGAGCGCTCCGGCACGGCGGCGGGGAGGGCCTCGTGGTCGCCGTCGTCGGGCGATTGACCGCGGACGACGCCGACGGGCTCGCCCGGCTCCGGTATCTCGTCAAGTCCGGTGTGGTCGTTCTGCTCGACACGCCGACCTGGGCCGGCCTGCCGGCCGCGGCGCGGGCGGCTGAACTGGCCCGGAACGCCGACCACGAGACCCTGCTCGCCGGGGCGGGCTGGCGGGTCATCCGGCTCGGCCAGGGCGGGTCGGTCGCCGAGGCCTGGGCGCAGGTCGGGGCGATCCGGGCGGGCGTCGGGGGCTGGTCGTGACCGGCCGCTTCCGCGTCCCGCTCGCGTGCGCCCTCGCGATCCTGCTCGCGCTCAGCGCCCTGCACCCGATCTTCACCTCCGGTGACTGGGTCATCCCGACCGTCGTCGGGGTGCTGCTCGTGCTGGCCGGTGGGGAGATCGTCCGGGTGCTGCGCTGGGCGGCGGCGCTCGGGCCGCTCCTGTCCGGCGCCCTCGTGCTCGGCTGGGTCACCTGGCGGGACGGCCGCCCCGGCGCGTGGCTCGGTTTCGTCCCCTCCCGCCGGTCCTTCGCCGAGCTGGCGGCGGCCGCCCGCTCCGGCTTCGCGGACATCCGGAACTACCAGCCCCCGGTTCCGGCGACGCACGGCATGATCCTGCTCACCGTCGTCGGGGTCGCGCTCGTGGCCCTGATCAGCTATCTGATGGCGGTCACGCTGAAACAGCCGCCGCTCGCCGGACTGCCGCTGCTCGGCCTCTACGCGGTGGCGACCGCGGTCGCCCCGCACGGCATCGGGCTGCTCGCTTTCGCCGCCGGCACGATCGGCTACCTCACGCTGCTGGCCGCCGAGGGGCGGGACCGGTTGGCCCGCTGGGGCCGGGTGGTCGGCGCCCGTCGGGCCGACGCGCCGGCCCGGCCGGCGATCGGGGGACGGATCGGGGCCGGCGCACTGGCCATTTCGGCCCTGCTCCCGCTGCTGCTTCCCGGGCTGCATCCGGCCCGACCCGGCGGAGGAGGCGGTGGCGGCGGGAACGGTCAGGGGCTGTTCGTCTCCACCTACAACCCGCTGCTCCACCTGCGCGAGGATCTGGACAGTGCCAAGCCGGTCCCGTTGCTCCGCGTCGTGAGCGAGGACCCGGCGCCGGACTACCTCCAGATGACCACCCTCGACACCTACACCGCGGACACCTGGCTGGCCAGTCGCAACGTCACCGCCGGCCCGCAGGCGCAGGTGTCCAAAGGGCTGCCGCCGGTCGAGGGGATCACCGTCCCCGCCCCGGAGCGCAGCGACCGGATCACCGTGCTCCGCGGCCCCGGACAGCTCGACGTGCGGTGGCTACCGGTGCCGTTCCCGGTGACCCAGGTCAGCGTCAGCGGGGACTGGCGCTACGACGCGGGGTTCGCCACGGTGTTCTCCTCGGCCGTGTCGACGACATCGGTGGGCACCTACCGGGCCAGCTGGCTGCACGAGCAACCCACCGCGGCGATGCTGCTTGCCGCCGGTCCCCCACAGCCGGGGCTGGACGATCTCGCACTCCCGCAGGGACTGCCCGGGGTGATCGCCCGGATCACCCAGGAGGTCATCGCCGGAAAGACGACGGAATTCGCCAAGGCGGTGGCCCTTCAGGCCTATTTCCAGCAGCCGATCTTCCACTACAGCACCACCCCGGACGACAGCGACAACACCGATGCGCTCGAGCAGTTCCTCACCGTCACCCACACCGGGTTCTGCGTCCAGTACGCGGCCGCCATGGCGGTAATGGCCAGGCTGGCCGGCATCCCGTCCCGCGTTGCGGTCGGCTTCACCGCCGGCACCAGGCAGCCGGACGGCAGCTGGCTGGTCACCAGCCACGACGCGCACGCCTGGCCGGAGCTCTACTTCGCCGGCGCCGGCTGGCTCCGGTTCGAACCGACCCCGGCGGCCGCGGGGCACGCGGTGGCGCCCGCCTACACCAACCCGGCCAGCGGCGCTGCGGTCGGCCCGTCGGCCAGTCCGAAGCTGTCCCCGGCGCCGCGGCCGTCGCTGGCGCTGCCCAATCCCCGGTTCCGGTTCGACCTCGTTCCGAGCCCCGGCGGGGCCGGGGCTCGACCGCACCGGGGCCGCCGGCCGCTGGACTGGCTGCTGCTGCTGGCGGCCGTGCTGCTCGCCGCCCTGGCGGCCGCCCCGGTCGCGGGTCGCGCCCGGATCCGGCGGGGTCGACGGCACGCGGCCCCCGCCGGACAGGCCGAGGCCGCCTGGGCGGAGCTGACGGACACCGCAGCCGACCTCGGGTTCGGCAGCCGGCCCAGCGACTCGCTGCGCCGGGCCGGCGCCCGGCTGGCCGCCGCCGCGAAGCTCGACGCCGCGGCCAGCCTCCGGCTGGCCGCCCTCGTCGACGTCGTGGAACGCTCGCGATACGCGACCACGGTGGACCCGACCAGGCTCGGCGCGCTCTCGGTGGATCTCCGGGAGACCTGCCGCTCGCTGTCCGCGGCGGTAGGCCCGCGCCGGCGGTGGCGCGCCCGGCTGCTGCCGCCGAGCGGGGTTGCGCTGGTCCGGGAGGCGTTCGGCCGGCTGGCCGGCCAGCTGGCGCGACCGATCGACGCCGCGATCGGTTCGCTCAGGCTCCGGCACCGGCTCCGGCACCGGCTCCGGCCCCGGCCCCGGCCGGCCCGGGGCTAGCGGCCCCGGTCCTCCCAGCGGCGTTGCCAGCGTTCCTCGAGCCGGTTCCGCAGCGACGGCCGACTGGGGCGGGCCGGGCGGGGAGCCCGGTGGCCGAGGTATCGCTGCCACGACCAGATGCCGAGCATGATCGCGACGAGCATCACGACGAACCCGGCGACCCCGAGCGGGGTGAGCTTGGTGATGACCCCGGCGAGCAGCAGGACCAGGCCGGCGACGAGGAGCAGCGCGCAGCGGACCACCCGCCGGTGGTAGTGGCTCTTCAGATCGGTGTTGCGGTAGGAGCTGGCGAATTTCGGGTCCTCGGCGTAGAGGGCCTGCTCGATCTGCTCGAGCAGTCGCTGCTCGTGCTCCGAGAGCGGCACGCGCTCCTCCTAGGGCCATGGCGGCACCGGCGCAGGGCGCCCCCTTTGAGGATACGAGTCGCAGGCCCCGGCCGAAAGGCCGAACTTCGATCGATCCCGAGCCGGCCGGGCAGTCACGGGTCCGGGTCGACCAGGGCCGCCGGCCGGACCGCGCCGGCACCGAAGCGCCGGGTTGCCGCGTCTACGGCCCGTTCCGCCTCCCGCCAGCCGGCCGCCCGCTCGGCGAGGGCGAGTTGCCGGAAGGCACCGGCCGCCCCGGCCAGCCCCTCGACCCGGACACCGACCAACCGGATCCGAGCCCGCTGGAGCCCGAGTCCGTCGAACAGGATCCGGGCGATCCGGTAGATCTCCTGGGCGACGTCGGTGGGGTCGGGTAACGTCCGCGACCTGGTCAGGGTGGTGAAGTCGGCGAAACGAACCTTGATGCTCACGGTCCGACCGACCTGGCCGGCCGCCCGGAGCCGGGCCGCGGTGCGCTCGGACAGCCGGAGCAGCTCGCGATGCAGCAGCCGCGGGTCGTCGACGTCGGACGGGAACGTCTCCTCCGCGCCGATGCTCCTGTCCGGTTCCTCGGCGACCACGCGGCGCGGATCGCGGCCCCAGGCGAGCTCCGCCAGGTGGGTCCCGGCGGCGACACCGAGGGCGCGTTTCAGGGTGGCGACCGGCACGTGGGCCAGGTCGCCGATGGTCCGCAAGCCGAGCCGGACGAGCGCCTCCTCGGTCTTGTCCCCCACCCCCCAAAGGGCCGACACCGGGAGCGGATGCAGGTAGTTCACGACCTGATCGCGGGGGACGACGAGCAGGCCATCCGGCTTGGCGTGCGCCGAGGCGAGCTTCGCGACGAACTTCGTCGCCGCCACCCCGACCGAGCAGGTGATGCCCTGCTCGTCGTAGACCCGGGCCCGGATCAGCTCGCCGATCCGGGCCGGTCGGCCCAGTCGGCGCTCCGCCCCGGCCACGTCCAGGAACGCCTCGTCCAGGGCGATCGGCTCGACCAGCGGGGTGAGGGTGCGGAACACCGCGAGCACCCCCGCCGACGCCTCGGCGTAGGCCGCGTGATCCGGCTCGAGCACTACGGCCTGCGGGCACAGCCGTCGGGCCCGCAGCATCGGCATGGCGCTGTGCACGCCGTACTCGCGGGCCGGGTAGCTGGCGGAGAGCACGACCGCACGGCTACCGAGACCGCCGACGATGACCGGCTGGCCGGCCAGGTCGGGGCGCCGGCGCAGCTCCACGCTGGCGTAGAACGCGTCCATGTCCACGTGCAGGACCGGGCATCCGGTGTCGTCCCCGTCCCCGACCCGGACCGCGCCGCGGCGCAGCTGGTTACGGCTCACGGCGCCGGTCGGTCGACCCGTTCGGCGACCAGGTGGAGCTGGCTGGCCAACGGCTGGAACGCCGGATCGCCGCCCACCCGCTCCTCGAGCGCGACGAGCGCCTCCGGCTCGGCATCCAGCAACCCGCTCGGAACAAGGTCGGAGAACACCTGGATGGCGTGCACCGGGCCGGGCACGAGACCGGCACCGGTGACCAGCGAGCGCAGGCCGTCGAGGTCGAAGCGGCGAGCCAGCGGGTCGGCCGGCCCGCCCCGACCGCCCGGGTCGGCGAGCATCGCCATGGCGTCGGCGAGCCGGCCGGCGAGCACCCGGGCAAGCACCGCGGCGCTCCGGGTCGCGGCGAGCACGCTGACCACGCCGCCGGGGCGCAGCACCGCGGCGACCGCGGCCATCGCCGCGGCCGGGTCGTCGACGACCTCGAGGACGCTGTGGCAGAGCACCACGTCCTGGCCGCCCGGCCCGACGAGGTCGAGCAGCCCCGCGGCATCGCCCTGCCGGGCGGTGATCCGGTCGGAGACCCCCGCCTCGGCGGCCCGCCGTTCCAGTGCGGCCAGCGAGTCCGGGCTCGGGTCCACGACGGTGACCGCGTGGCCGAGGCCGGCCAGCGGGACGGCGAAGCCCCCGGTCCCACCGCCCGCGTCGAGCACCGCGAGCTGGCCGCCGCCGGCCCGCTCGTCGAGGAGCGCCCGCAGGACCTGCCACACGACCGCGGTCCGCACCGACGCGCGCGGGGCCAGCCGGTCCGACATGGCGGCCAGCCTATTGACCCGGGCGCCGGAACCGGGCTAGCCACCCGAACTGCCCGGGCTGGAATGCCAGAGCTTCCGCGGTGCCTCCTTCGGGCTGCCCCCGGCCGGCCGGACATCGGCGTACGGAGACAGCTCGAACCCGCTGGCATAGCTCTGCGGCGGAGCCATGACCGGCCGGGTCGAGCGGCTTGCCGCCGCGCCGCGGACCGCCGCTTCGGTGATCCGACCGGTCCGGCGCATGACGGCCCGTACCGCGGGCCGGCCACCGGCCAGCCATGCCGCGTGCAGCTCCGGCAGCTCCCACGCCCCGGTTCCCCGCACGGACACCCCGCGCGGGCCGGTGCGGCGCACCACCCCGCGGACGACGAGCAGCCAGGAATGGAACACCGTCGCGGCATAGCCGGCCTGGGCATCTTCGAAGAACGTGACGTCCACCGGTCCGGTCGCGTCATCGAGGGTGAGGAAGACCACCCGGCGCCCGGACCGGATCGGCGGCGTCTGGGTCGCCACCTTGACCCCCGCCACCAGGATGTCCGCGTGGCTCCGGGCGGCCAGCAGCACCCAGGAGCGGGTGACGTCGAGGCTGGCGAGGAACGGCTCGTAGCCGGCGAGCACGTGTTGGCTGGCGTCGAGGCCGAGCACATCGAGCTCCGCGCGGACCCGTTCGGCCCGGGTCATGTCGGGGAGGCCGGAGAGGGGGGGAGTGTCGTTATAGAGGAAGAGTGGGAGCTGGGCGGCCGCGGGACTTACCTCGATCGGGGCTTGCGACTGCCGCGCCGCCCGTTCCCGCACGCTCGCGCCTTCCGGGGGCACGGAGCGAACCCGGCGTCCCCGGCGGGGGGCGCGGGTCCAGGCGTCGAGTTCCCCGATCTGGAGCAGCAGATCACGGCGGGTGATCCGATCCCGGCGGCGGACCGGCGAGGTCGCGCCGATCCCGTAGATCGAGTCGAACCCGCCGGCTACGACGAGTCGCTCGACGATCGGTCGGGAGACCGCGGTCCGGTGCCAGAAGTCCGACAGCGATCCGTACGGTCGGCCGGCGACGAGCCGGTCGATCTCCGCCGCGGTGATGCCGCGCACGTCGGCGAGGGCGAGCCGGATGCCGTACCGGCGACCGTCCGGCAGTCCCTGCTCCGGCACCCCGCGCGGCGCTCCCCCGAGGATCGCGGGCGGCGGCTCATCGGTCTCGGCGATCCGCTCGACCTGGTAGTGGGCCGCGGACTCGTTGACGTCGAGGGACAGGATGGCGATCCCGAACTGGCGTGCGTCGTCGAGGATGAGCCGCTTCGGATACATGCCCGGGTCGTGGGTGAGCACCCCGGCGAGAAACGCCGCGGGATGGTGCGCCTTGAGCCACGCCGACTGGTAGGTGGGCACCGCGAACGCGGCAGCGTGCGCCTTGCAGAAGCCGAACGAGGCGAACGCCGCGAGCACCTCCCACGCCTGTTCGACGACGGCGAGGGGGTAACCACGACCGAGTGCGGTGGGGAGGAACCAGGTCTTGGCCTCCGGCTGACCTTCCGGGTCACCGAGCGCCCGGCGGACCTCGTCGGCCTGGGCGAGGCCGCAGCCGGTCATGATCGCGATCAGTTTGATGACCTGCTCGTGGAAGACGACGACGCCGCAGGTCTGCTCGAGCGCACCTCGCAGGTCGTCGTGCAGATAGTGCGGGGCCCGCCAACCCTGCCTGGCCTCGAGGAAGGGCACGACCATGTCACTTTTCACCGGCCCGGGGCGGAACAGCGAGATGTCGATGATGAGGTCCTCGAAGGTCTCCGGGGCGAACTTGCCGATCAGCTCACGTTGCCCGGGCGACTCGATCTGAAAGCAGCCGAGGGTGTGGGTGCTCTGGATGAGCGCGAACGTCGCCGGGTCGTCGCGGGGAACGTGGTCGATGTCGACGGCGTGCCCCTCCACCCGGCGGACCTCGGCGAGGGCGTGCGCGATCGCCGACTGCATCCGCACCCCGAGGACGTCGAGCTTGAGCAGCCCGAGCTGCTCGACGTCGTCCTTGTCGAACTGACTCATCGGAAAACCGAGCCAGCTCGCCTCCACCGGGGTGCGGTCGAGCAGGGTGGCGTCGGAGAGCAGGACTCCGCACGGGTGCAGCGCAACGTGGCGAGGCAGCCCGTCGAGCCGTTCGGCGAGCCGGAAGAGCGTCCCGAAACGGGGATCCGCGGTGAGGTTGCTCGCCCGCAGCTCCGGCAGGTCGCGCAGGGCGGCGCGGATCTGACCGGCCCGGATGTGCGGGAAGGCCTTGGCCGCCACGTCGATCTCGGTGGGCGGCAGCCCGAGCGCCGCTCCCACGTCCCGGATCGCGTGTCGGGCCCGATAGGTATCGAACATCGCGACGCAGGCCACCCGATCGGCGCCGTACCGATCAAGGATGGCCTGGTAGACCGCGGTCCGCCGAGCCGACTCGACGTCGATGTCGACGTCGGGCAGCTGGGTTCGCAGCGGGGAGAGGAATCGCTCCATGACGAGGTCGTGCGCGAGGGGGTCCACGTCGGAGATCCCCAGCAGGTAGGTGACCAGGCTGCCGGCCGCGGAGCCTCGGGCGGCGCAGCGAACGCCCATCGCCTTGATCAGGTCGACGACATCGGCGACGGTGAGGAAATACGCCGGATAGCCGAGCCCGGCGATGATGCCCAGCTCGGCGTCGAGCCGGTCGCCGGCGGCCCGGGTGCGGCGCAGCCCTCGACGATCGAACCCGGCCGCGCACCGGGCCCGCAGCAGGGCGAGCGGGTCCGCGCCGACCAGCTCAGGGAAATGGACCTCCCCGATGCCGAGGGCCCGGGAGTCGAGCACGCAGCGGTCCGCGACGAGCCTGGTGCGGGTGAGCAGGGCGCGGGCGTCGGCGCTGCGCCCGCCCGCCGCGGTGGCGACCGCCTCGGCGACCTCGGCCATCTCCTTGCCGCTCTTGAGATACCCCTCGGCGGTGCGCCGGTCGACGTGGCGGGGGGCGAGGACGACGAGCCGGCGGGCGGCGTCGAGCACGTCGGCGGTCGGCGCGTCCGCCCGGTCGGCGTACCGGACCGCATTGGTGAGGACGGCGGGCAGGTCGACGGCGGTGGCGAACCTCAGCACGCGCGCGGCGCGCCCGGCATCCCCGGACCCGTCGTGGTGCACCACCTCGAGGGCGAGATCGTCCACCGCGCCCCGCCACCGGTCGATCCGGTGCCGCGCGAGGTCGGGGCGCCCGGCGGCGAGGGCCCGCCCGACATCGGATTCCGGGCCGAGGAGCAGGTACAGGCCGGCCGCGTGTGCCGCGACGAGGTCGATGCTCGACACCGGTCGGCCACGCTCACCGCGCAGGTGCGTCGCACTGATCAGTCGGCATAACGACGCCCAGCCCCGCCCGCCCTGGGCCAGGACGGTGACCCGCGGCAGGTGCTCCTCGACGAACGCGCCGCCGCGGGCCGGGTGCCGCGGCCGACGGCCCACCCGGTGAGCTTCCGCCTCGACCGCGAGGTCCACCCCGAGGATCGGCCGGATGCCCACCTCCCGGCAGGCAGTGACGAAACGCACCATGCCGTACACCCCGTCGCGATCGGTCAACGCGAGCGCGTCCATGCCGTGGTCGGCGGCCCGTTCCGCCAGCGGGCGCGGATGGGTGGTCCCGTAGCGCATCGAGTAGCCGGAGGCCACGTGAAGGTGAACGAAAGGATCGCTGACCACGGCCGGAGCGAGCGTCAGCCGGCGCGGAACAACGGCTCGGCGCCGGCCAGCCCGAGGCTCGCCTCGACGACGCCGAGGAAGGTCTCCGCGTCGCGGACGAGGTCGTCGGCCTCCCGTCCGGTGGCCGCCCCGCACAGGCCGGCCTCCGCGGCGGATCGTTTGTCCGCGCCGGCGGCGAAGAACGCGGCCCACTCCGCCAGTTCGGGGGCGACCGCGGTCAGCAGCACCCACGCGCTCGTCGGTCGGCGATGCGTCCCGGCCGGCCGGGCCCGGGCCGCGAGCACGGCCGCGGCGGCGCGCAGCGCAGCCAGATGCGCACCGGCGTAGCGCTGGGCCGGTCCCGGCTCCCGCGCTGCCTCGGCGAGCCCGGCGCGCGCCGCGGCGAGCAAGGTCCGCGCGGCGGCTCGCGGCGGGGCCTGCGGAATGGTCACGGCACTCCCCTCTCAGTCGTGGATGCGGGCAACGGTCCAGCCGCCCACCGACCAGTCGAAGCACAGGTCGAACACACCGGTGCCGCGGTCGGCGCCGGCCTCGACGCGCCAGAACTCCCGCTCCCGGTCGTCGATCCGCACCGCTCGCGGTTGGCGCCACCAGCGGCCGACTTCCCTCCAGTGGTCGAGAACCGCGCGGACGAGATAGCGCCGGCCTCGCCAGCGGAACTCGGTCGGCGCCACGTCGCCTCGGCTTACCTCGACCGGCTCGGCATACCTGCGGCTCACCCGATCCTCCGATCTGTCCCAGGTCGGGTCCGCCCCCCGCCCGCGGATCGGGGAGACTGGCCCGGAAGCGCCCGTCGTGGCGAAACCGGGAGACCCACCAGACTCGAACATATGTTCGAATCTGGTGGAACACTAACCCGGGGTGGCCGGTTCGTCAACGAATCAAGGAGCACCTGTGGGTATCGCGTCCGGAACCCAGCCCGCCCCTCCCGCCCACCTGAACACGACCTGGTACCTGGACCTCAACGACATCGCCCGGCACTCGTCGTGGGCCCATGGCTTCATGTCGGCCTACGCCCTCTACGGTGGCCTGCTGGCGCTCGCCCTGCTCACCGTGCTCGGCTGGTGGTTGGCCCGATCCCGGCCCGAGGCGCCGGCCACGGTCGCCGCGGTCGTGTGGGCCGGCGGTGCCGTCGTCATCGCCCTGGGCCTGAACCAGATCGTGTCCCACGCGGTGGCCGAGGCCCGGCCGTACGCGGTGCTGCCGGGCGTCGAGGTCCTGGTGGCCAAGGCCCACGACTTTTCCTTCCCCAGCGACCACGCCACGATGGCCGGCGCCTTCATCGTCGGCCTGTTCCTGTTCGACCGGCGCTACGGACTCGTCGCGTTGCTCCTCGGGCTGCTCCTCGGCTTCTCCCGGGTCTACGTCGGCGCGCACTACCCCGGTGACGTCGTCGCGGGATTCCTGTTGGGCGGCGCCGTAGCCGGGCTCGGCTACCTCGCGATCGTCCCGCCGCTCCGCGGGCTCACCAGCCGGCTCGCCACGACCCCGTTGCGACTGCTCGTCCAGTCCGCGCCGGCGCCGGCCCCGCGTCCCGAGCCGTGAGCGAGTCGGCCCACCCCAACACGGTGCGCGTCCAGCAGGCGCTGGCCGCGGCCGGCTCGGCGGCGCAGGTCCGCCGGCTGGCCGAATCGACCCGCACCGCGGTCGAGGCGGCCGCGGCCCTCGGCGTCGGCGTCGGGCAGATCGCCAATTCCCTCGTCTTCGCCGCCGACGGCGAACCGGTTCTCGTCCTCACCAGCGGCGCGCACCGCGCCGACGTCGGCCGGCTGGCCGAGGTGCTCGGCGCGGCGAAGATCGAGCGGGCGACCCCGGAGCTGGTCCGCACGGCCACCGGATTCCCGATCGGCGGTGTCGCGCCGGTCGGTCATCCGGCGCCGTTGCGAACCCTGGTCGACACGGCGCTCGCCGCCTATCCGGTCGTGTGGGCCGCCGGCGGGACACCGGACACCGTGTTCTCGACGACCTTCGACGAGTTGCTGCGCCTCACCGGCGGGCGGCCGGCCGAGGTGGACTGACCGGCTTCCCGACCGGCTTCCCGACCGGCTTCCCGACCGGCTTCCCGACCGGCCAGCCCGAGCTGCCGGTAGATCTCCCGGGTGGCGGTCGACCGGTTGAGGGTGATGAAGTGCAGGCCGGGCGCACCCTCGGCCAACAACCGTTGCGACAGCACGCTGGCAACCTCGACACCGATTGCCCGGACCGCGCCCGCGTCGTCCTCGACGGCATGCAGCCGCTCGGCGAGGTCGACTGGGAACACCGCCCCGGACAGTTGCGCGAAGCGCTCGATCTGACCGACGTTGGTCACCGGCATGATCCCGGGAAGGATCGGGATGTCACAGCCGGCCGCGGCCACCCGATCGCGCAACCGCAGGTAGTCGTCGGCGCGGAAGAACATCTGGGTGATCGCGAAGTCGGCGCCGGCCCGGCACTTCTCGATGAAGTAGCGGACGTCGCTGTCGTGGTCGGGCGAGCGCGGATGCTTCTCCGGGAAGGCGGCGACCCCGACGCAGAAATCACCCGAGGCGCGAACCAGCCGGACCAGATCGGCGGCGTACTCGAAGCCGTCCGGATGGCGGGTCCACTCCCCCTGCGGATCGCCGGGCGGGTCGCCGCGCAGGGCCAGGACGTTGCGAACGCCGGCGCCGGCGTACTGGCCGATCACGTGCCGAAGCTCGGCAACCGAATGGTCGACCGCGGTGAGATGGCCCACCGGGGTCAGCGTGGTCTCCGCCGCGATCCGCTCGATGACCCGCACCGTCGTGTCCCGGGTCGATCCGCCGGCACCGTAGGTCACCGAGACGAACGTGGGGCGCAGCGCCTCGAGCTCCCGCAACGCCTGCCACAGCTGACGTTCCCCGTCCTCGGTCTTCGGCGGGAAGAACTCGAACGAGTACGACCGAGCGCCGCGGGCGAGCAGGTCGCGGATGGTGGGTGCCCGGGCGGCCGGCGCACGCGCGGACGGCGTCGACGGGGAGGCCATACCGGTCAGGGTAACCGGGCGATTTCGCCCGGGGCGCCGGCCGCGAGCGTCGGTTCCGGGCCCTCGGCCGCGGGCGAGTCGGCCGCGGGCTCCGTGCCGGATGCCCGGACCACGAGCAGGCCGCAGGCGACGCCGATCACCGCGGCGGCCACCAGGTAACCGGACCGAGGTCCGAGCACCTGCACGGCGGCGCCCCCGGCCGCGGACCCGGCCGCCCCCCCGATGAGGAACGCCGAGCTCAACCAGCCGAACGCCTCGGTCTGCCGGCCGGCCGGCGCAGCGGCGGCGACCAGCGCGTAGAGGGCGCCGAAGGTGGGCGCGATCACCACCCCGGCGAGGAAGACCAGGGCGCCCAGGGGCACCAGCCCGGTGGCCAACGCCGGCAGCGCCGTTCCCACGCTCAGCGCCGCCGTCAGCGCGGCCAGCCGGCCGACCGGACGGATCGACCGGGCCGCTCGGGTCCCCCAGAGCAGACCGCCGGCCATCGAGCCGAGGCTCCACACGGTGAGCTCGACGCCGGCGGCGGCGGCGGCGCGATGCGCCGAGGTGAATGCGACGGTGGACAGCTCGAACACCGCGAACGCCGCGATGACGAGCCCCGCGACGGCCAGCATGGTCGCCGGGACGGGTGGCCGGTGCCCGGTCACGGCCGCCGTCCGGCGGACCGGCGGGAGCCGGGTGGCCGGATGCGCGGTGAAGGCCAGCACGCCGACGGCCATGAAGACCCCACTGGTCACCAGCGCGACCCGCGGGCTGGACACCGCGGTCAGCAACGCGACCAGGGACGGGCCGACCGTGAACGGCAACTCCGCCATGGTGGCCTCCAGGGCGAACACCCCGGCCCGCAGGTCCGGCGGCAGGATCTGACCCCACAGCGACCGGGTGGAGGAGATGATCGGCGGCGAGGCCAGCCCCGCGCACAGGGCGCAGGCGGCCATCGCCAGCGGTTGGTCGAGCGAGGCCAGCGTCCCGATCAGCGCCGCCTGTGCCAACGCGGCCGGCCGGAGCACCCGGTAGCGACCGAACCGGTCGACGGCCCGACCCATGAGCGGGCCGGCGAGGGCGGCGCCGGCGACGAAGGCGGAGGCCACCGCGCCGGCCCGCGTGTAGGACCCGGTGCGGGTGACGATCAGCACGATCGCCAGTGAGGTCATCCCGGACGGCAACCGGGCCACGACCGAGGTGGTCATCAGGTAGCCGATCGGCCTGGTCCGCAGCAGCACGGCGTACCGGCGCAGGCTCACACCTGCCATCCTCCGGCACCTGTCCAGCGCCAATCCGCGCTTCGGGCAGGGCCTCAGCTCTCCCGGGCCGTGACGAACCGGGCCAGCTCGACGAGATCGTCCCGAACCGCCGCGGGCAGGGTGACCCGGTCGAGGCTGGCCAGGGCCTCGGCGAGTTGGCGCTCCGCCTCGCGAACCGCCCACTCGCGACCACCGGCCGCTTCCACGAGTTTGGCCGCGAGCACCACGTCCTCCTCGTCGCGGAGGCCACCCGGGGCGAGCAGCTCGGCCAGCCGGGTGGCATGCGGGGACTCGGCGCGCAGCGCGGCCACGATCGGGGCGCTCTTCTTGTTCGCCCGCAGGTCGGCGAGCACCGGCTTGCCGGTCACCCGCGGGCTCCCCCAGATCCCGAGCAGATCGTCGACGAGCTGGAAGGCCAGGCCGAGATGTGCGCCGAAGTCGGCGAGCGCCGCGGCGAGCGCCCCCGGACCGCCGACGGCGATCGCGCCGATCGAAGCGGCGCAGGCGAGCAGCGCCGAGGTCTTCCCGGCCGCCATCGCGAGCCATTCGGTGACCGTGACGTCGAGTCGCCGCTCGAAGCGAACGTCCTCGATCTGGCCGCCGATGAGCTGTTGGACCGCGGCCGTCAGCGAGCGCAGTTCCCAGCGCTCCCCCGGAGCGGATGCCTCGAGCAGCAGGTCGGTGGCCAGCGCCAGCAGGGCATCGCCGGCCAGCACGGCATGCGGGATCCCGAACACCGCCCAGGCGGTCGGCCGGTGGCGCCGTTCCGCGTCGCCATCCATGAGGTCGTCGTGGAGCAGGGAGAAGTTGTGCACCAGCTCCACCGCGACCGCGGCCGGCACCGCCCGCTCGATCGGACCGTCCGCGGCAGCGGCCGAAAGCAACACCAGCGCGGGCCGGAGCAGTTTGCCGCCGCCGCCGCCCCGGTCCGCCCCGTCGGCGTCGACCCACCCGAAGTGGTAGTCGGCCACCAGCCGCAATGGCGGAACGAGCCGGTCCACGGCGGAACGAATATGCGGCTCAACGAGGGTTCTTGCCCGGCTGACCGCCTGCGGCGACGGGGGCGTCACCCGTGCATCACCACATGCGGATCCTGTCCGGCCGGTATCCGCAGGTCAACCGCGGAGCCGGGCGGCCAGCCCGCGGGCCGCCGCCTCCGGGTCGGGCGCCTCGGTGAGGGCGCGGACGACGACGACCCGGCGAGCGCCGGCGTCGAGCACCCGATCCAGCGTCGTCGCGTCGATGCCGCCGATGGCGAACCACGGCATCCCGCCACGGAGTGCCGCGTGCCGGACCAGCCCGAGCCCGGCCGCGGGACGTCCGGGCTTGGTGGGTGTGGGCCAGGTGGGGCCGGCGCAGAAGTAGTCCAGGTCGGCGCGCGCCGCGGCCGCGTCCACCTGGCCCGGATCATGCGTGGACAAGCCGAGCAGGATCTCGTCGCCGAGCATTTCCCGGGCGGCGGCGACCGGGAGGTCGCCCTGGCCCAGATGGAGGATGTCCGGGCGCACGACCCGGGCGATGTCCGCCCGGTCGTTCACCGCGACCAGCGCGCCGTGCCGGTGCGCGGCGTCGGCCACCACTTCGCACAGGGCGATCTCCTCGCTTGCCTCGAGCCCCTTCTCGCGGAGTTGCACCACGTCCACCCCGCCGGTGAGAACCGCGTCGAGGAAGTCGGCCAGGTCGCCCTCGCGGCGCCGCGCGCCGGTGCACAGGTACAGCCGGGCGTCGGCCAACCGGTCGCGACCCACGCCGGTCAAAAGGCCAGGGCCTGCGCCCGGCGGCGCACCTCGCGCCGCCGCCCGGCGGCCAGCGCCTCGACCGGGGTTCCGGGCAGCGTCGGATCGACCGTGAACAACCAGCGAACCGCTTCCTCGGCTCCGTAGCCGCAGTCCCGCAGCAGGCTGAGCGTGCCGGGCAGCGCGGGGAGCACGGTGCCGTCCCGGATGAACGACGCCGGCACGCGCAGCACGGCCGGGTCGCCGCACCGGAGCGCGACCAGGCGACCGTCCCGGATCCACTGCCGCACTCGAGTGATCGGCTCGCCGACCTGTTCGGCGACGTCCGGCAGGGTGAGCCACCCGTCGACCAGATCGTCCACGCCGCCAGGGTGTCAGACCCGGGTTCCGCCCGTCACGGACTCCCGGCACCGGTCGAGGACCGCGGCCACCGCCCGGGACTCGGCGAGGGTCACCAGCGGGGCCGGACCGCCGCGGATCGCGGCGGACACGTCTTCGACCATCAGGCGGTAGGCGTCGACAGCCGGGACGCCGATCCGCTCGGTGCCGGCCTCGCTGGACACCGAAAGCTCGGTGACGTCGTGGCGCCACGACGTGAAGGGCGCGTCGCGCAGTTCGATCCGACCCGAGTCGCCCTCGATGCGGATCCACTGCCCGGCGGCCTCGTCGAGTCCGGCCCGGACCTCGGCCACCCCGGCGTCGAACGTAAGCACGGCCTCGGTCGCGAGATCGACCCCGGTCGGGCCGAACCGGGCGCGCGCGACGACGTCGCGTACCGGTGCCCAGCCGAACGCCCAGAGCGCCGCGGACACCGCATAGCAACCCACGTCGTACAGGGCCCCCCCACCCCGGGCCGGGTCCAGCCGGTAGTTGCCGTCCGGAACGCCGGCGAAGCCGAAGCCGGCGCTCACCCGGCGCACCTCGCCGAGGACGCCGTCGGCGAGCAGCCGCTGGGCCAGCCGGATCCGCGGGTGCCACCGGTACCAGGAGGCCTCGACCAGCAGCCGTCCCGCGGCGGTCGACGCGGCGGACATCCGGTCGACTTCGGCGGCGGTGAGGCCTAGCGGCTTCTCGCACAGCACGTGCTTGCCGGCCTCCAACGCCGCCACCGTCACCGGGCAGTGCGCGTCGTTGGCCAGGCAGATGTAGACGGCCTCGACCGCGGGCTCGGCGAGCAGCTCGGCGTAGCTGCGGTGCACCCGGCGCGGGCGCAGGGCTCGGGCCCGCGATTCGTCCCGGGCGGCGACGGCGAACAGCTCCGCCCCACCGGCCGCGCGCACGGCGCCCGCCAGCGCCCGGGCCGCGATCCATCCGGCGCCCAGGAACCCCCAGCGGACCGGTTCGGGGGGGCTCACTCGACCGGAGTCACCGGCCGGCCACCCGCCCGCGCCGACGCGGTCGCCGCCGCCATCACCGCGACGCCCCGCCGGGACCCGGGCGCCGTCACCGACATCGGCCAACCGGTGAGCAGCCACTCGGCGAGCTCGGTGTGGAACGGCGCCGGCGCCACGGTGGGCAGGGCGACCGTGGCCCGCGAACCGTCCGGCTCGTGCACCGCGAGGTCGGCCGGGCTCTCGGCCAGTGTCAACGGGTCTTCGTCGAGGTTGCCGAGAGCGTCCCGCCCGAGCACCCGCTCGGCCCGCCACGAGCCGACGACCGCGCCGCCGGTGCCGAGCACGTACCACTTCGGCTTGACCGCGGCGGCGAGGTGGGAGTGGACGAACTCCGCGTCCAACCCGTCCGCGAAGCGGACGCCGACCCGGGAGTGGTCCGCGTTCGTGACGTCGAGCCAGTGCCGCTTGTGCTCGGTGGCGGTGACGAAGTCGATCGGGCCGGGAAACAGGTCGAGCATCCAGTCGAGGTAGTGCGATCCCCAGTCGTAGATCGCGCCTCCGCTGACCCGGGCGTCGGAGTGCCAGTAGTTGCACGGGTGGCCGTACCCGCCGACGAACGACTCGTAATGGAACACCGCCCCGATCCGCCCGGAACGGAGCACCCGCTTGAGCGCGAGGTAGTCCCGGTCCCATCGGCGGTTCTGGTACACGGTCACGGCGCGGCCGGCGCGTTCGGCGGCGCAGATCACCGCGTCGGCGTCCGCGACGCTGATCGAGAACGGCTTCTCGACGACGACGTGCCGCCCGGACTCGAGCGCCCGGATCGCCCAGTCGGCGTGGCTGTCCGGGGGGGTCGAGACGACTACCAGGTCGACGTCGGGCCGGTCCAGCAGCTCGTCCGCCGACCCGCATACCGCCGCGTGCCCCCGGGCGGCGTCGAGGCGCGCCGGGTTGCTGTCGCAGATCACGCTGAGCTCGAGACCGGCCACGGTCCGCAGGGCCCGAACGTGCTCCGCCGCGATCGCGCCGAAACCGAGCATCCCGACCCGGATCGGCGCCCGCTCGTCGCGGCCGAGCGCTTGGCGCACCCAGCGGTGCACCAGCAGCTGGAAGCCCGGATCGGCCACGGTCGCGGCGACGGTGCCGATCGAGCAGACTCCGACCGTTGCGCGCAAGGTCAGGATCGGCGTCGCATGCAACCCGAGGTGCGCGGCGAGCAGCACGTCGACGTCGTCGAGGGTCTTGTCCACCACGAGCAGGCCCTCGGTCACCAGCAGCTCGCCGGGGAGACGCCGGCACAGCTCGGTCCCGGCCGGGCCCGGCGTGACCCGGACCTCGTGCGCCGGCGTGCGGCCGCCGAGGTGCAGCCCGGCCCGCTCGAGCAGCACGGAGGAGTCGGACAGCCCGTCCACCGTCGGACCGGCGAGGAGCACCGGATGCCCACTGGCCGCCCGGTCGGCGAGCGCCGCCTCGAGCGAGGCCCCGAGCGGGCGGTCACAGAACACCAGCGTGAGCTCCGCATCGGCCGGCCAGGCCAGGACGCGGTGCCCGGCGGCCCGGAGCCGGTCGGCGAGACCCTCGACGGCGGCGCGCAGCTGCGGGTCGGCGAGGTCGGCGACCAGGGCGAGACGATCCATCACGCCAACAGTAATCGGCCCCCCGGCGAGCGTAGGCTGGGAGTCGCACGGGAGCCCGGTGCCATCGGGCTGAGAGGGCGGGCTTGCGAGCCCCCGACCGTCAGACCTGATCCGGGTAATGCCGGCGCAGGGAGGGTCGTCGATCGCCGCGTCGTGAGGAGTCCCCGGATGGGCCGGCATGCCGACGTCGTCGTCATCGGCGGCGGACTGATCGGGCTGGCCTGCGCCTGGCGCCTGGCCGGACGGGGCCGCGCGGTGGTCGTCGTCGACCCGGCCCCGGCCAGCGGGGCGTCCCGGGCGGCGGCGGGGATGCTCGCCCCGGTCACCGAGGTCCACTACGGCGAAGAGCGACTGCTGCGGCTCACCCTGGCCGCAGCCGCGGGCTACCCGGATTTCGTCGCCGAACTCGAGCAGGACACCGGGATCGACGTCGGCTACCGCCGGTGCGGCACCCTGTCGGTCGGTTTCGATCCCGGTGACCGGGCGGTCCTCACCGACCTGCACGCGTTCCAGCGCCGGCTCGGGCTGGACGTCGAGCTGCTGTCCGGACGCGAGGCGCGCAGCCTCGAGCCGACGCTCGCCCCCGGCGTCCGGGGCGCGCTGCTGGCGCGCGGTGACCATCAGGTGGACAACCGCCGGCTGGCCGCCGCCCTGACCCGGGCGCTCGAGCTGGCCGGCGTGGCGATCCGCCGCGAACCCGCCCGGGCGCTGAGCCTGGCCGGCGACACGGTCACCGGGGTCGACCTGGCCGACGGCCATGTGGCGGGCGGCACCGTCGTGCTCGCGGCCGGGCCGTGGTCCGGCCAGCTGGGCGGCCTGCCGCCCGGGTGCATCCCGGTGCGCCCGGTGAAGGGCCAGATCCTCCGGCTCGCGACACCACCCGGGCGGCCGCTGCTGCAACGCAGCGTGCGGGGGCTGGTCGGCGGCACCTCGGTGTACCTCGTCCCGCGGGCGAGCGGGGAAATCGTGGTCGGCGCCACGGCGGAAGAGATGGGCTTCGACACCGTCGTGCAGGCCGGCGCCGTACACGCGCTGCTACGCGACGCGATCGCGTGCGTGCCGGGTGTCGCCGAGGCCGAGCTGGTCGAGGCCAGCGCCGGGTTGCGGCCGGGAACGCCGGACAACGCGCCCCTCATCGGGCCGGCCGGCCCGGCCGGCCTCGTCGTCGCGACCGGCCATTACCGCAACGGGGTGCTGCTGACCCCGATCACCGCGGACGCGGTGGCCTCCTACGTCGTGGACGGCACGCTGCCCAACGTCGTCGCCGCGTTCGACGCCAACCGCTTCAGCCCCGCCGCGGTGACCGGATGACGATCCTGCTCAACGGTGTGGAGCACCGGCTCGCCGCCGGCACCCCGGTGGCCGCGGTCGTCGCCGGCCTGGGAGCGCCGGCCGCGGGGACGGCGGTCGCGCTCAACGGGGAGGTGCTGCCCCGGGCCGCCTGGGCCGCGACCGCGCTGGCCGCGGGCGACCGGGTCGAAGTCCTCACCGCGGTCCAGGGGGGCTGAGGACAGCCATGGACGATCCGCTCGTTATCGCCGGCGAGACGATCACCTCCCGGCTCATCCTCGGAACCGGCGGCGCTTCGAGCCTGGAGGCCCTCGACGCTGCGCTCGCCGCCTCCGGCACGGCGCTGACGACGGTCGCGCTGCGCCGGGTGGATCCGTTCGCCCGCGGTTCGGTACTCGACGTGGCCGCGGCCCGCGGGGTTCGGGTGCTGCCGAACACCGCTGGCTGTTTCACCGCTACGGAGGCGATACAGACCGCCCGGCTGGCGCGCGAAGCACTCGGCACCGACTGGGTGAAGCTCGAGGTCATCGCCGACGATCGAAGCCTGCTCCCCGATCCGGTCGAGTTGCTCGAAGCCGCCGAGCGTCTGGTCGACGAGGGTTTCGTCGTACTGCCGTACACGAACGACGACCCGGTCATCGCCAAGCGGCTCGAGCAGATCGGCTGCGCGGCGGTGATGCCGTTGGGCTCGCCGATCGGGAGCGGCCTCGGCATCGCCAACCCGCACAACATCGCGATGATCGTGGCGGCCGCCGGGGTGCCGGTGGTGCTGGACGCCGGAATCGGAACCGCATCGGACGCCGCCCTCGCCATGGAGCTCGGCTGCGACGCGGTCCTCGTCGCCTCCGCAGTCACGAGGGCGCAGGATCCGGGCCGGATGGCCGAGGCAATGGCCCGCGCGGTCGAGGCCGGCCGGTTGGCGTTCCGGGCCGGGCGGATCCCGCGCCGGTTCCACGCCGAGGCCTCGTCCCCGACGTGGGGACGAGCGGACCTGCGGGCCGACTAGGAGCGGCGGCGGACGAGGGGAGCGGCGTCGTTGCAGAGAAAGTGGACGGGCTCGCCGAGTACGGCCCTTTCGATGTTGTCGTGCAGGACCGAGACGATGCGGGCCAGGGACTGCTGCGTGGACCCGGCGGCGTGCGGGGAGAGCAGGATCCGTTCGTTGCCGCGCAGCGGCGAGGATTCCGGCAACGGCTCGGTGTCGTAGACGTCGACGGCCGCACCAGCGAGCGATCCGCGCTCCACCGCCGCCGCCAGGGCCGGCTCGTCGACGATGCCGCCGCGGGCCGCATTGACGAGGATCGCACCGCTGGGAAGCAGCGCCAGCCGGCGGGCGTCGAGCACCCCCGCGGTTTCCGGCCCGAATGCGACGACCACGACCAGCACGTCCGACGTGGCGAGTAGCTCCGCGAACTCGAGGTAGACCGCCCCCGCACTTTCCGCCGGTCCCCGCCGGCTCCGCGACCAGTACGCGACCGGGCAGCCGAAGGCCGCGAAGCGCTCCGCGCAAGCCCGCCCGATCGGTCCGAAGCCGAGGATGCCGACCCGCCGGCCGGCCAGTTCCATGCTTCCCCGACCCGCGACGTCGAGGTTTGGCCAGGATCCCGCCCGCACCTGCGAATCGGCCCAACCCAGGCACCGCAGCACGGCGAGCGTCGCCGCGATGCACCACTCCGCCACTGCGATGGAGTTCGTGCCGGCGACGTTCGACACCGGCACCCCGCGCCGGCCGAAGGCGGCGAGGTCGATCGTCTCGACGCCCACGCTCGGCTGCTGCACGAAAGCGAGCTGCCCGGCGATCTCGGCTTCGGCGTCGGCCAACCGGAACGTGCCGGTCCAGTCCCCGACCACGATCTCGGCACCGGGGAGCGCCGCGTGCAGACCCCCGCGGTCGCGGGTATCCGGCACCGATACCGCGACCGGCAAGTCGGCGAGCAGCGACTCGAGCATCTCGACCGGGAGCGGGGGCAGGGCGAGCAGCCGCCAACGCGACGGGTCGGCGGGTTCGGGGCCTGGCACGCCGACATCCTCGCCTACCACCGCCCCCGTCGCTGACCGTGGTGCCCGCTCCCGGCTTTCGTCACTCTTGTCACATTGGTCACAGAAGGACTATCCTGCCTCTTTCTTCTCTCGGAAGGTGGGCACCGGCCATGCCGCTGGGGCGCCGACCCGGCCGCCGAATCCGAACCGGCATCGCCTCGGTGGCGACGCCGGTCCTCGTGGCGGCGGTGGTCATGGTCAGCGCGCCCGGGTGGATCCCGATCCGGATCCACTGGGGCGACACACTGAGCACCCTCGCCGCCCGCTACCACACCACCGTGGCGGAGCTCATCGCGCTCAACCACCTGCCGGGCAACGGTGACCTCATCTACGCCGGCCAGCAGTTGCTCGTCCCGGGCGGACCGGCGCCACACCAAGGGCCGCACTCGGTGCTGCGTTGGGTGCCGTACCGGGTCGTCGAAGGGGACAGCCTCGACGCCATCGCCGCGCGATTCCACGCCGACCCGCGGTCGATCGCGCGGCACAACCACCTGCCGTCCTCACTCATCGTGCAACTCGGCCAGACGCTCTACATCCCGCGGATCGAACGCGTCGGCGGGCCGCCGCCGCGGCGCCGCCTCGTCGCCCCCACCGGGGGCCTGCCGCGCGGGGCGGTCCGGGCCCTGATCATCCGGACCGCCCGGCACTACGGCGTCGACCCCGCGCTGGCGCTGGCCATCTCCTGGCAGGAGTCCGGCTTCAACCAGGACGTCGTCTCCAGCGCGGACGCGGTCGGCGCGATGCAGGTCCTCCCGTCGACCGCGGCATTCGTCTCGGCCTACCTCGTGCACCGTCGGCTCGACATCTACAACACTGCGGACAACATCGTGGCCGGGGTGGCGCTGCTGGGCCTGCTGACCCGCGACGCGCGCCTGCCGGAGGCCGTGGCCGGCTACTACCAGGGCCTCGGTTCGGTGCGGACACACGGGGCGTACCCGGATACCCGTCGCTACGTCGCGGACGTGCTCGCGCTCCGCCATCGGTTCGCCGCGCAGCTGTGATCTGCGGCCCGCCGCGGGGATTCGGGCCAGCGCGGCGACACGGGGCGATCCTGGTCGGAACGTAGACTCGCGCTGATGGACACCACCCTGACCGACCGCCTCGTCGGGCGGGTCCTCGACGGTCGCTACCGGATCGAGACACGGATCGCCCGCGGCGGGATGGCTAGCGTCTACGCGGCCACGGACACCCGCCTCGAGCGAACGGTCGCCGTGAAGGTCATGCACGCCGCCCTCGCCGACGACCGGGAGTTCGTCGCCCGATTCATCCGCGAGGCGCATGCCGCCGCCCGCCTGTCGCACCCGAACGTCGTCGCGGTCTACGACCAGGGCGCCGACGGCGACTGCGTGTTCCTGGTCATGGAATACGTCGCCGGGCACACCCTGCGCGACCTGCTGCGCGAGCAGGGCCGGCTCCGCCACGGCGCGGCCCTGGCGGTCGCCGAGCCCGTGCTCGCCGCACTCGCGGCGGCGCACGACGCCGGGCTCGTTCACCGCGACGTCAAGCCGGAGAACGTCCTGATCGCGCCGGACGGTCGGGTGAAGGTGGCCGACTTCGGGCTGGCCCGGGCGGTCGCCGAAGCAACCCTCACCGGAACCGCCGGGGTGCTGATCGGAACCGTCGCCTACCTGGCGCCCGAACAGGTTGAGCACGGAACCGCGGACGCCCGCTCCGACGTCTACGCAGCCGGCGTCATGCTGTTCGAGATGCTGACCGGGAGGGCGGCGTTCGAGGGGGAAACCCCACTGGCCGTCGCCTACCGCCACGTTCACGAGGACGTGCCGGCGCCGTCCACCATCGAACCCACGGTCCCCCAAGCGGTCGACGAACTCGTGCTGCGGGCAACCGCACGTGACCCGTTCCGTCGCCCGGTCGACGCCGGTGCGCTGCTCGTCGCCGTGGCCTCCGTGCGCGACGAGCTGGGGTGCACGGATCGGGTGCCGCTTCCCAGTGCCGCCCCCACGACCGATTACGCCAACCCGACGACCGGCCTCGGGGCGACGACCGCCGTGGTGCCGGATGGCGCCACCCGGGTCCTCGGGCCGGCCCCGGCCGCACCGGTGCCGGCGCGGCGGCGCCGGTGGCCGTTCGTCGTCATCCCGCTCGCTATCGCGGCCGTGCTTGCCGGGGCGCTGGGCTGGTGGTTCGGTGCCGGTCGCTACGTCAACACGCCCGGCCTGCTCGACGACACCTGGGCGCAGGCCAGCGCGGTGGCCTCCCACGAGGGCCTGCACCTGCGGCAGGGACCGGCCGTGTACAGCGACGCCGTCCGGCGCGGAGCGGTCGCCACCCAGTCCCCGCTGCCAAACCGCAGCGTGCGGCGCGGCGGGCTCGTCACGGTCGACCTCTCGCTCGGCGTCGAGGCGCACCCCGTCCCGACCGTGACCAACGAGACGCCCGCCCAGGCCGCCATCGCCCTCGCCGCGGTCAAGCTCGTGGTGGGCCAGACCAGCGCGGTCTACGACCCCGCGATCCGGGCCGGGCGCGTCATCGGCACCCGACCGGCCGCGGGCACCGTCCTTCGGCACGGCAGCGCGGTGACGCTGCTGGTCAGCAAGGGACCGCAGCCGGTGGCCGTACCGAACGTCCGGGGAGAGCCGCTCGAGCAAGCCACCCAGGTTCTCACCCAGGCCGGCTTCGTCTTCACGACGCCGAACTCGGCATACAGCGACACCGTCCCGAAGGGCGCGGTCATGGCGGAAAGTCCGGCGGCTGGCACGCTCGTGCCCCCCGGCTCGACCATCGCGCTCACGATCTCCCGCGGTGCGCAGACCTTCCCGGTTCCCAACGTGGTCGGCATGCCGGTGGACGCCGCGGTCGCGTTGCTCGAGCGGGACGGATTCGTCGCGAGCGTCAGCGAGTTCCCCGGCGGACCGGGCGACGTGTTGTCGCAGAACCCGTCCGGTGGCACGCCGGCCCGCCACGGGGCTACGGTCCTGCTCTACGCGTTCTAGAAGTGCCGGCCGGACCGGCGGGAAGGCTGTGCCATGCCGCCCCGCAAGCCCTCACCGGTCGGCGCCCACGTGCCCGGTGGGCTCGGACTCGGTTACGCCCGTGAGGTCGGGGCCGAGGCCGTCCAGGTCTTCGTGTCGAACCCTCGCGGCTGGGCCCTGTCGGCCGGCGAGCCAGATCGTGACGAGGCGTTCCGTGCCGCCTGCACCGACGCCCGGATCCCGGTGTTCGTCCACGCCCCGTACCTGGTCAACCTGGCTTCCCCGAGCGAGGCCACCCGGGAACGTTCGAGCATCACGCTGCGGCACTCGCTCGACCGCGGGCGGCGACTCGGGGCCCGGGGCGTGGTCGTGCACGCCGGATCCGCGGTGGATACCGACAGCCGGCAGATCGGGCTCGAGCGGCTGCGCGCCGGCCTGCTCCCGGTGCTCGACGGCGTCGGCGAGGGCCCGATGGTGCTAATCGAGCCGACCGCCGGTAGCGGTCAGTCGGTCGCGTCCACGGTGGCGGAACTCGGGCCCGTCTTCGCGGCACTCGAAGACCACCCCCGGCTCGGCGTGTGCCTCGACACGTGCCACGCGTTCGCCGCCGGCCATGACCTGGCCACCCCCGGCGGGGTTCGACAGCTGCTCAACGCCCTGGTGAAGACGATCGGGCGGGGGCGGCTTCAGCTGGTGCACGCCAACGACTCGCGAGACCCGCTGGGCTCGCGTCGGGACCGGCACGCGAACATCGGCGCGGGGACGATCGGGGCCGAGCCGTTCGCGGAACTGTTCCGTCACCCGGCCACCTCCGGGGTGCCGGTCGTCGTCGAAACGCCCGGCAGCGGTGCCGGCCAGAGTCAAGACATAGCCCTGCTCAAGCTGCTCCGCGACCGCTGACCCGCCGGCGCGAGGACCGGTCACGCCGAGCCGACCGGCCGCCGTGGGGTCGGCGTCCGGGCGATGCGACCCACGGTCACCTGGGTGACGCTCGCCGCGACGATCGGCGCGAACGCCAGCACCAACGTCTGGTCCTCGACGGAGAAAGCGTCGACCGCGACCGAGTCGATCTGCAGTACCCCGATGATCCGCCCACCCGCGATCAGCGGGGCGGCGAAATACGAACGGACGCCTCCGGAGACCGTCGCCGCCCGACGACTCGCCGGCACGTCCGCGTCGACGGTGATGTCGGGGATGTAGCGGGGCTCGCCGGTCGCGGCGATGAGGCCACCCACGCCTTGGCCGATCGGCACCCGGGCCCCCAGGGCCTCTGTGGTGGCCGGCGGGTCGGTCGCGGCGAGGGCGAGCATTCCCGCGTCGAGCAGCTGGATCGATCCGCCGGTAAAGCGGAGCAGCCGGCGCAGGGCTTCGAAGCTCAGCCGCAGGACCGCGTCGAGGTCCGGCGCCGCGGTGATGTCGCGGGCAACGTCGATGAGCAGTCGATAGCGCCGGGCGGGGTCGACCGGCGTCGGTTCGGGCGCCCGAACCTGGCGGGTCCGGCGACCCGCCAGCTCCACCGGCCACGGAATGGTGTTCGCGACGAGCTGGTGCGCCGCGTCGGACTGGGCAGCCGGGGCGAACAGGAATCCCTGGGCGGCGTCGACACCGGCGTCGAGCAGCGCCTCCAGCTGCTCCAGCGTCTCGACGCCCTCGGCGGTCACCGTCATCCCCAGGGCGTGGGCCATCGCGGCGACCGACTGGACGATGACCAGCGAGCGCCGATCGGTCGCCAGGTCCCGGATGAACGTCTGGTCGATCTTGACATCGTCGACCGGGAAGCGGGCCAGGTAGGTCAGGGAGGCGTGACCGCTCCCGAAATCATCGATGGCCAGCCGAACCCCTCGCTGCCGCAGATCCCGCAGTGCCCGCACGATCGGCTCGACGACGTCGACGAGGGCCGTCTCGGTGACCTCGAGGCAGAGCCGCTGCGGGTCCAGCCCGTACTCGGCCAGCACTGCGGAGACCTGGGCGCCGAAGCCCGGGTGGAGCAGCTGACGCGGGCTGACGTTCACGGCCACGACGATGTCCGGCCGGTCGGGGCCACCCGACGGCCACCCGGTGGTGTCCCGGATCGCGGCGTCGAGAACCCACCGCCCTACGTCATGGATCAGCGCGCTGGTCTCGGTAACCGGGATGAAGTCAGCCGGTGAGAGCTCACCGAGCGGGCTGGCCGGGCAGCGGAGCAACGCCTCCACACCAGCGAAGCGCCCAGTGTGCAGGTTGACAACCGGCTGGTAGACGAGCGCAAGGCCGCCGGTCGTCAGCACCTGCCGGATGGCGCGGGTGACGCCGAGCCGGCGTCGCTCAGCAGCCGAGGACCGGCGAGCGGCGCTCGGCATCGGGGCATCGGATGTGCGCACGCACCCTTCCCGCCCGCTGGGGGACAGCGGAACTTGCGATCACGCTACGCCCGCGGCCGCCGGGACGCGGGCGGTTCGTCCGTCTCGCCGCCCGTTCACCCATTTGCCGAGCCGGCCGATCGGGCTCCGCCCGGGGACATCGGCCCGTGCCAGACTGCGCCGATCGATGGTCTTGGTCGGCGAGGGGGAAGGCATTGTGGGCGGGAAAGACCGTCGCGCCTGGGAGGACTGGGCCCGGGTCGACCCGCTGTGGTCGGTGCTCACCGAGCCGTCGCTTCGGTTCGGCGGCTGGGACCCGGAAGTGTTCTTCACCACCGGCCGCGAGGCCATCGACGAGCTGTGGGCCCGCGCCGCCGGGCACGGGCTTCCGCAGCGCCGCGAATCTGGACTCGATTTCGGTTGCGGGGTCGGCCGGCTGACCCGGGCCTTGGCCCGGTACGTGCGGGTCGTAGTCGGGCTGGACATCGCCGCCCCGATGATCGAGCAGGCCAGGCGATGGAACCAGGACGTGGCGGGCTGCGAGTTCGCCGTGCACACCGGCACCGACCTCCGCGGGTTCGACACCGCGAGCATGGACGTGGTCTGCAGCCTCTTCGTGCTCCAACACCTGGCGTCCGTACCCGCCATCGAGACTTATCTGCGCGAGTTTCTTCGGGTGCTCCGTCCCGGCGGCGTCGTCATGCTGCAGCTTCCGTGTTACGTCCCACCGCCGGCACCGCGGGTCACGCCACGGGAACGTTTGGCGTTGCGCCATCGCGGCACGGCCAGCCTCCGCCGGCTCGGCATCCCAGCCGGCTTCCTCTACCGGCGACTGGGGTGGACCCCACCGATGCCGATGACCGCCCTCCCCGACGACCGGGTGACGGCGGTTGCGGCCGCGGCGGGTGGGCGAACCGTTTGGACCAGCGAGGTCGTGACCGATCACGGTGGCGTCCGGTCCCGCTACTACCTCATCTCGCGCTAGCCGCGGCAGCTCCCGGGCACGTCCGCGGCCAACTCAAGGGAGGCTCGCCGGCCAGATCGGGGTTCAACCCCGCCCGAAGGGGGACATCGCAAGGGTCACCGTAAGGAGGCGACAGATGCGGATCGGTGCGGCACTGCTCGTCATCTGGCTCGTCATCGGGGCGATCGCCGCCGGCCAGCGCCACTACTTCAGCGGGACGGCCACGAACTGCGCCCGTGCCGGCACGATCGCCGCGACCGTGCTCGCCGGCCCGCTCAATTACGTCGGGGTCAACCCGAAGATCTCCTGCCGGGTACCCCAGCCCAGCCACTGACGGGCCGGGGTCAGCCCGAACTGCGGTGCCCCACGACGCCCAGCCGGATCAGCTGGTCGACGTCGTCGTCCCGGCACGCTCGCACAACCTGGACCAAAAGCAGCAAATCCTCGACCAGCCGGTCTTCGTACAGGGAGCCGAGCGGGATGCGACGGAAGTCCAGCGGGAGAGACAGCGGCGCCGACATGATCCGATAAGTTTACCGTCGCGCCGCCGGGACGGCATGGCGCCGGGCGGGTGAAGCACCTCTACGCTCCCTGGGGTGAGTCTGCGGGCCAATCGCGTCCTTGCGGTGCTCGCGCTGCTCGCAGTCTGCGCTATCTGGGGCGCCACCTTCGTGGTGGTCAAGGACGCGATCGCGCGGATGTCCGTGGCGGACTTCCTGGCCTGGCGCTTCGCGCTGGCCGCGGTGGCCATGGTGGCGCTGCGCCCGAACGCGGTCCGCCAGCTCGGCGCGGTGGGGCGTCGCGATGGCGTACTGCTCGGGCTCGCCCTGGGTGCCGGCTACCTGTTGCAGACCTACGGCCTGCGCTCCACGCCGGCCTCGGTGTCTGGCTTCATCACCGGGATGTTCGTGGTCTTCACACCGCTCGGCGCCGGCATCCTGCTCCGTCGCCCGGTCGGGCCGATGGCGTGGCTGGCCGTCGTCGTCGCGACCGTGGGCCTGGGCCTGCTGGCGCTTCGCGGCTTCGCGGTCGGTACCGGCGAGCTGCTGACGCTCGGGTGCGCGCTCGCCTTCGCCATCCACATCGTCGGGCTCGGCGAGTGGTCGGCGGGAAGAAACCCGGTGGCACTCGCCGTGGTCCAGCTCGCCACGGTAGCCGCGCTCGGCGCGGTCGCGGCGCTACTCGCCGGCGGTGCCGTCGGGCTGCGGCCGCCGCCCGACGCCGGCGTCTGGGGGGCGCTCGCGCTCACCGCACTGGCTGCCACCGCCCTGGCCTTCGTCGTCCAGACCTGGGCCCAGTCCCTGCTCTCCCCGACCCGAGCTGCGGTGGTGATGACCACGGAGCCGGTGTTCGCCGGCATCTTCGGCGTCGCCCTGGCCGGTGACCAGCTCGGCTGGCGTCAGCTGGCCGGGGCCGGGCTCGTCCTCATCGCCATGCTCCTCGTGGAAGCGCGCCCCCGACGGTTCGCGGGCGAACAGATCCGCCGGTTGGAGATCTGAGGCCGACTTAGGCCGTCCGGCCGATCAACCGGATCCGCCAACGCGCCGATCGGTCGGGGGTGGAGGACCGCTGCCAAACCTGCCGTGCCAAGCTGCCGAGCAGGGCAGCCTGGTGCGGGCAGTGCTTCGCCCCGGTCGGGCCGCCGCGGGCATCGATCGCCGCGCCCCTGACCGAGCGGCGGGGCACGTCCGGCTATCCGGCCACGAGTCCGGTGGCGCTGCTCGAAGCACCGCCCGCCGCGCCGCCGCGCGCCGTTCCGGTCCCGGGGCGACCCCCCGGCGGTCCCGACCCCGCCCGCTCGCGCATCGGGTGGACGACCGTCCTGGTGGTGGGAGCGATCCTGCTCGGGGCCCTGCTCCTCGAAGTCGTCATGCCGCTGCTCGACTCGAGAAACCGGCTCGAGTCCGACGCGGCGATGCGCTACGGCATCGTCCTGACCGTCCTGCTCTACGCGCTGGTCGGCTCCGCCGTGCTGGTTTATCTGCACCGGACCGGTCATCGACTGCGCTGGCGTTGCGGACCGCCCTGGCGGGGGGTCCTGCTCGGGGTGGCCTGCGGCGGGGCTGCGGTTGGTCTGCTCCTCATCTTGACCAGTGCGATCACCGGGCACGTCACCACCGATCCCCGGATCACCCAGCTCGTCAGCGACGGCAGCGTCTCCCGGATCCTCGCCGCCGTGCTCATCACGGTGGTCGCGGCGCCGCTGGTCGAGGAGACCCTGTTCCGCGGGGTGTTCGCCGAGTCGCTTCGCCCGCGCGGCACCGCCGCGGCGATCGCGGCCTCGGCGTTCGCCTTCGCCGCGTGGCACCTCAACCCGACGGCGTTGCGCTACTACGCCCTGATGGGGGTGCTGTTCGGCCTGCTGTACTGGCGGCGCGGCCTGTTCGCATCGATCGCCGCGCACGCCACCTTCAACGGCGTCCTCACCGCGATCGCCATTGCCGGGGTCCTCGGTCCGGCCCATTCCTACTCGGTCGATGGGCTCACCCTGCAGGCGCCCGCCGGCTGGTCCGAGGTGTCGTCACCGCAGGTCGGCCTCGAACTCACCGGGCCGTCCGGCGCCGCCCTGGGCATCGCCGTGGAGCCGGACGGAAATGCGCAGCCCAGTCCCGGGGACATCCTGGCCAGGCTCGAGCAGAGTCGGGGGTCCAACCCGATTCTGGAGTCGGCGGACCTAGCCGGCGCGGAACAGCTCGATCTGCCGGCGGGTGTCGCACTCGACGTCACTTCCAGCCTGGGCGGCCACCCCTTGCAGATCGTCTACCTGCCCGAGCCCGGCACGATGTACGTGATCACCGTTGCGACCGAGGGAAATGTCCGGGCGGAAGCCGACGCCCCCGACATCCTCCGGTCCGTACGCATCGCCTGACCGGGGGTCCGGCCCCGCGCTGCGCTATCGTGCGCCGCAGGCCGCCAGATCCGGTACCGGCCCGCGCCGATCGGGCGCGGACCCGCCGCTTCGGCCGATCTGCCAAGACCACCGAGCAAACGAGACCCGGGTCTCGGCGTCCAGGGAGCGACGGACATGGTCGTCGTCATGAGTCCCGACGCGCCGCAGGACGCGATCGACGTCGTCGTGCGCAGCGTCGAGGCGGCGGGCGGTGCCGCGTTCGTCAGCCGCGGTATCCACCGGACCATCATCGGCCTGGTCGGCGACGTCTCCCAGTTCGAGACGTTGAACCTTCAGGCGCTGCCCGGCGTGAGCGACGTGGTTCGGATCTCCACGCCGTACAAGCTGGTCAGTCGCGATCACCATCCGCAGCGGTCGACGATCCTGGTGGGCGGCGTCCCGATCGGTCCGGCCACGTTCACGCTGATCGCCGGGCCGTGCGCCGTCGAGAGCTTCGAGCAGACCCTCGCGGCGGCCGAGATGGCCCGGCGGGCGGGCGCCGCCCTGCTCAGGGGAGGCGCGTTCAAGCCCAGGACGTCCCCCTACGCGTTCCAGGGCCTCGGCGAAGAGGGGCTCCGGATCCTCGCCGCGGTCCGCGCGGCGACCGGCCTGCCGGTCGTCACCGAAGTGGTCGACGCGCACGACGTCGACCTGGTTGCCGGGTATGCCGACATGCTCCAGATCGGCACCCGCAATATGCAGAACTTCGCGCTGCTCCAGGCGGTCGGCGCGGTGGCCAAGCCGGTGATGATCAAGCGCGGCCTGCAAGCCACGATCGAGGAGTGGCTCATGGCGGCCGAGTACGTGGCCCAGCGCGGAAACCTCGACATCGTGCTCTGCGAGCGGGGCATCCGGACCTTCGAGCCGGCGACCCGGAACACCCTCGACATCAGCGCGGTACCCGTCGTGCACGCCCTGTCCCACCTGCCGGTCGTGGTGGATCCGTCGCACGCAGGTGGCCGCCGAGACCTTGTGGTCCCGCTGGCCCGAGCGGCGATCGCGATCGGCGCGGACGCGGTCATGGTCGACATTCACCCCGAGCCGGAGGCCGCGCGTTGCGACGGCGCCCAGGCCCTTGCCGAACCGGACCTGTTCGACCTCGGCGAAGCGGTTCGTGCGCTGGCACCGCTTTCCGGCCGCCGGATCGCGGCGGCGACGTAACTCGTCAGTCGGCCGAACGAAGGGTCCGGCAGATGACGTCCGCGGCCCGGTTCGTACCGGCGTCGTCCACATCCAGGTGGGTGACCAGCCGGACCCGGCGCGGTCCGAACACGGAGATCAGCACACCCTCGGCCCGGCACCGATCACCGAGTCGGGCCGCGTCCACCGGGTGCCGGGTGAGGTCGATCGTCACGATGTTCGTTTCGACGTCGGCGGGGGCCACGACCTCGGGGGCGGCGTCGGCGATCCGATCGGCTAGCCGCCGGGCGCGGGCGTGGTCGTCCGCGAGCCGGTCGAGGTGATGGGCCAGTGCGTAGCGACCGGCGGCGGCAAGGACGCCGGCTTGGCGCATGCCCCCGCCGAGCGCCCGGCGCAGGGTCCTGGCCCTGGGGAGCACGCCGGCATCGCTGAACACGGCCACCGATCCGACCGGAGCGCCCAGACCCTTGGACAGGCACACCGACAGCGTGTCGAACAGGGCCCCGTAAGTCGCGTAGGGCACCCGTGACGCGACCGCCGCATTCCAGATCCGCGCCCCGTCGCAATGCAGCGCGACCCGGTGCTCGGTGGTCAGCGCCCGGAGCGCCTCGAGTCGGTCCAGCGGGTACACCGCTCCGCCGCCCCGATTGTGCGTCTGTTCGATCGCCAGCGCCCGCGTGGGGACCATGAAGTAGCCGTCCGGGCGCAGCTGCGCACCGACCAGCTCGGGGTCGAGACGACCGCGCACCGCGGGCAGGGTCCGGGTCTGAATGCCGCCGTGCATCGCCGCGCCAGCGCCTTCGTAGGTGACCACATGCGCGTCGGTGTCGCATAGCAGCTCCTCACCGGGGGCGACGAGCAGCCGCAGGCAGAGTTGGTTGCCCATCGTCCCGCTCGGCACGAACAGCGCGGCGGGCTTGCCGAACAACCCGGCGACCTCGGCTTCCAGGGCCGCGACCGTCGGGTCCTCCGCGTAGACGTCGTCGCCGACCTCCGCGGCCGCCATGGCGGCCCGCATCTCCGGCGTCGGTCGGGTCACGGTGTCGGAACGCAGGTCGACGACGTCGGCGACCACGGCACCTCCCCTGAACTCGTCCACGCGATGATCCGGCCACCTAAAGTATCCGCGTGGCGGACCGTTCGACTGCGCTGGTCTCGGCGCAGGACTACGTCGCCGTCGTCCGCAGCTATGCGGATCGGGTGCACGACCTGCTGCGCCGGACCGGATGCCCACCGGACGCGGCTGCCGAGATCACCCAGATCAGCGCCGTCGAGCTCGCCGGGGCGCTGGCGAACGACCCGTCGAGGGTCTCGGACCTGGTCGGATGGTGGGTCGACCGGGCATTGCGGCTGGCCCGGCGGGTGGCGGAGCAGGCGCCGACGACGCCCGGCCGGGCCCGCTCGCAGCCCACCGGGGTGCTCGCCGGAACCACCGACGAGACGGAGCTGAGCGCGACCCTCGATCGGCTCCCGACGCGCGAGCGGATCGCCGTTCTGCTCCGGGACGCCTACGACCTGCCGTCGACCAGCGTCGGCGTGGCGCTATCCGCCACCGAGGACGTGGCCTCGGCAACGGTGACCCGGGGCCGGCTCGCACTGGCCGGTGCCGGCGCACCGGTGCCCGACCTGGGCGACCATGCGGCCCGGCCGGCCGTCACCCTGGGCGCTCTCGGCCGGCTGGCCGACGGCTCCCTGCCGAGCGTCCAAGCGAACTCGCTGCGCCGCCACGTCGCGACCTGCGCGGCGTGCTCCGCCATCGTGGCCGCGGCGACCACGGGCCGTCGACTCGCCGCCGGCCTGCCGGTACTCGCCTTGTCGGACGAGGATCGGGACGAACTGCTGGCCGAGGTCGGCAAGCGGGCCGCCGGGCAGTTGCCGAGCGCGGAGGAGATCGCACTCGCCCGGGAGGAGGCGGCGCGACCACGAACGATGTCGGCCGGCATGATCGCCGGCAGCATCGCACTCGCGCTGGCACTAGGGGTGATCGTCGCCTACGCCACCCGACCCTCGGCAACCCCACCGGCGGCGGGATTCGGTTCCTCGCCGGGTGCCGCCGCCACGTCGAGTCCCACCCCGTCCGGCACGCCCAGCCACCGGCCCAGCGCGAGCGCTGACCGCAGCCCCGGGCCGGCCCCCTCGACCCCGCCGGCCGGGCAGGGCCCGGCCACCTCGGGACCGCCCAGACCCCCGACCAGCTCCCCGCGTCCCAACGGACCGGCCGCGATCACGATCAGCCCGACCAGCGGGCCGAACGGGACCGTGGTCAGCGTGACCGGCGACGGATGGTCGCCGAACAGCCCGGTCACCGTCTCATTCATCGACCACACCGGGGTGACCCGTTCGGTGAGCACGGTGAGCGCGGACTCGAACGGCGCGTTCACCGCGACCGTGACGGCGACCGGGGACCCGGGGCTTCTCCCCTCGACCTGCACGGTCCGCGCCACCGGATCCGGCCGGACCGCCAGCCAACGCTTCAACCGGACCCTGTGACGGGGGCTAGGACCGGGCCCAGCCGCCGGCCCGGCGGACCGCCGCCTGCCAACGCCGGTACCCGGCGTCCTCGGGCGCCCCGGGATCGAAACGACGATCGAGCTGCCAGGTCTGGCCGAGTTCGTCGGTCGACCCCCACACCCCGGTGGCGAGGCCCGCCAGGAACGCCGCGCCCAGACCGGTCGTCTCGAGCATCTTCGGCCGGGACACCGGGATCTGAAGCGTGGTGGCTTGCAGGCCGCAGAGCAGATCGTTGGCGGCGGCGCCCCCGTCGACCGTCAGCTCCGGAACCGGCAGGCCGGCGTCTCGCACCATGACGTCCACCACGTCCCGAACCTGGTAGGCGATCGCCTCCAGGGTGGCCCGCACCACGTGCGCCCGGGTTGTGCCCCGGGTCAGCCCGAACAACGTCCCACGCGCCTCCGGGTCCCAGTGCGGCGCACCGAGACCGGTCAGGGCGGGGACGAAGACCACGCCGCCGCTGTCTGGAACGCTGCGGGCCAGGGCGTCGCTGTCGGCCGCGGCGTCGATGATGCGCAGCCCGTCGCGCAGCCATTGCACCGCGGCCCCGGTGGCGAAGATGGCCCCCTCGAGCGCGTAGCGGGGACCGTCCCCGAGGTCCCAGGCGACGGTCGTGAGCAGCCCGGCCGGGGAGCGGGCGATCGTCCGACCGGTGTTGACCAGGACGAACGACCCGGTCCCGTACGTGCATTTCGACCTGCCCTCGGTGAAACAGGCCTGCCCGAACAGGGCGGCCTGCTGATCGCCGGCGACCCCGGCGATCGGCAGGTCGAGGCCGAGAAAGGCTTCCGGATCGGTCCGCCCGAAATCACCGGAGGACGGCCGGATCTGTGGCAACGCGGCGCGCGGGACGCCGAACAGGTCGAGAAGCTCATCCGACCAGTCGTTGGCCTCGAGCCCGTAGAGCAACGTCCGGGAGGCGTTGGACGGATCGGTCGCGTGGACCCGGCCGGCGGTGAGCCGGGCGACGAGGTAGCTGTCCACGGTGCCCAGGGCGAACCGCCCGTCGCGGACCCCGGACCAGGTCGCTGGGTCGTGCTCGGCGAGCCACGCGAGCTTCGTGGCGGTGAAGTACGGGTCCAGCCGCAGACCGGTGAGCTGCGCCACCCGCGCCTCGTGTCCCGCCTCCTGCAACCCTCGGCACACGTCGGTGCTCCGCCGGTCCTGCCAGACCACCGCCGGCCGAGGCGCCGCGAGCGAGCCGCGGTCCCACACGACCGCGGTCTCCCGCTGGTTGGTGATCCCCACCGCTACCGGCGGGTGGGGGCCGGCCTCGACGGCCTCCCGGCAGGCGGCGAGCACGGCCTGCCAGATCTGCTCGGGGTCGTGCTCCACCCAACCGGGCCGGGGGAAATGCTGCGGGAACTCCCGGTACCCCCTGGCCACCACCCCGCCGTCGGGAGCGACGAGCAGCGCGGTGACACCGGTCGTGCCGGCGTCGATGGCGAGCACGCTCACGGCGCGAAACCCTATGGCAGGGTCAGCCGGTCGGGGTCAGCACGGTGATCTGCACCTGGGCCAGGCCGTCGTAGCCGAGCGCGCGCGACCCGGCGCGCGACATGTCGATGACCCGCCCGGCGACGTACGGCCCGCGGTCATCGACGAGGCAGTTGACCGCGCGCCCGTTGGCGGTCACGTGCACGACCGTCTCGAGCGGGACAGTGAGCATCGCGCAGGTCAGCTTCTCCGGGTCGTACGGCGCACCGGAGGCGGTCAGACTTCCGACGAAACCGGGTCCGTACCAGGACGCGACGCCGGTGATCACCGCGCCGCTCGGGGCGTAGCCGGCGGGAATCCCCGGTCCAGCGGCATCGAGAACGGCGAGCACCGGGGCCTCAGCACGCTCGACGGCCAGGCCGGATGGCCCGACCTCGATCGCAACCGAGTTGGTCACCTGGGCGGAGAGCTGCGCCAGGGCCGCCCGGGCGGCGGCCTGCTGCACGCCGTACACCGCCTGCTCCTCGTCGAGGACCGCGATCGCCTTCTCGACCGCGGACTCGGCGGCCATCGCCGGCCCGAGCAGCTGACGGCGCAGGGCTTCGAGGCGCACCCGGAGCTGACCGACCGCCGAATCGGCCCGGTCGACCTCCGCGACCAGCGAGTCGTCGACCGCCACCTGATTCTGCGCGGACAGGGCAAGGACCTGGACGTCGGTGGGGGCGAGACCCGCGATCAGGGCACTGAACGGATCGGGCTGATCGGCCTCGTAGACCCGTCGGATCTCCGCGTTGAGCCGGTCCTGGAGCGCGGCCCGGGCTGCGAGCAGCCGATCGTAGGACACCCGGAGGGACTCGGACCGGGCGACCGCGACCTCCAGCAGACCGGCGGCCTGGTCGGCCTGCACCCGAAGAGCCCCGACCTGGGCGGAAAGCGACGCGAGGTCACCGACCGTGACCGGCTGGCCGGCCGGTGGGGCCGGCGGGGGGCCGGCGGCGTGCGCTCCCGCCGCCGGCCCCAGCGCGAGTCCCGCGGCGGTTGCGCCGGCCACGACGGCCCGCGTGATCAGTCCCACCTGGGGGACGTCGGCGGATCCAGGCTCCGGCTTGACCGGCGGCTACGCTCCCAGCCGCAGAGCTAAGGAGGGTCTCGTGCGGATCGGTGTGCTGACCGGAGGCGGGGACTGCCCGGGGTTGAACGCGGTTATCCGCGCCGTGGTCCGCAAAGGAGTCCAGGACTTCGGATACGAGTTCGTCGGGTTCCGGGACGGATGGCGCGGGCCGCTGGAAGCCGACCACGTGCCGCTCGGCGTCCCCGAGGTGCGGGGCATCCTGCCCCGCGGAGGCACGATCCTCGGGTCGTCGCGGACCAACCCGTACGCGCTCGAAGGTGGTCCGGCGCGCCTGCGTTCCAACCTCGACCGGCTCGGGATAGACGCGCTGATCGCGATCGGCGGCGAGGACACGCTCGGCGTCGCGCACCGGCTCTCCCTCGAAGGGGTACCCGTCGTCGGGGTGCCGAAGACAATCGACAACGACCTGTCCGCGACCGACTACACGTTCGGCTTCGACACGGCCGTGAACATCGCCACCGAGGCGATCGACCGGCTGCATACCACCGCCGAGTCCCATCACCGGGCGCTCATCGTCGAGGTGATGGGCCGCAACGCCGGGTGGATCGCGCTGCACTCCGGCCTGGCCGGGGGCGCGAACGTCATCCTCATTCCGGAGGCTCCGTTCGACGTCGACGAGGTCGCCGGCTGGATCGAGCACCGATTCCGCACCCGCTACGCGCCGATCGTCGTCGTGGCCGAGGGGGCGGTGCCGAGGGAAGGCACGATGGCGACGACCGCCGGGGATATCGACGCGTTCGGTCACGTCCGGCTCGGCGGGATCGGGCAGCGGCTGGAGGCGGAAATCAGCCACCGCACCGGGAAGGAGGCCCGCACAACGGTGCTCGGCCACGTCCAGCGCGGCGGTACGCCCACCGCCTTCGACCGTTGGCTGGCCACCCGGTTCGGGCTGCACGCCATCTCCGCCGTACGCGCCGGCAGCTACGGGACGATGACCGCGCTGAAGGGGACGCAGATCGAGCTCGTCGAGCTCGCCGAGGCCACTCGCGAACTCAAGCTCGTGCCGGCGGAGCTCTACGCGGAAGCCCGGGTCTTCTTCGGCTAGCCCGGCGGCCACCTACCCTGAACGGGTGGACCCGGACCCGGACCTGGACGCTTGGCGGGCATTGCCGGCTGCGCAGCAGCCGGACTGGCCGGATCCCGCCGAGCTCGCCGCCGTCACGACGGAGCTGTCCCGGCTACCGGGGCTCGTTGTGGCCGAGGAGTGCGACACGCTCCGCGAGCGCCTCGCTGCCGTGTCCCGTGGCGAGGCGTTCCTCCTCCAGGGCGGGGACTGCGCGGAGACGTTCGCGACGTCGACCGCGGAAAATCTTCGGGACAAGCTCAAGACCCTGCTCCAGATGGCGGTCGTCCTCACCTACGGCGCGAGCCTGCCGGTGGTCAAGGTCGGGCGCATCGCCGGCCAGTACGCGAAACCCCGGTCGGCGACGATCGAAGCGGCGACCGGGCTGCCCTCCTACCGCGGGGACGCGGTGAACGAACTGGCCGCGTCGGCCGCCGCCCGGGTTCCGGATCCCCGGCGGATGCTCCGGGCCTACCACTGCTCGGGCGCGACCCTCAACCTGCTCCGCGCCTACGCGACCGGTGGTTTCGCCGACCTGCGGCGGGTGCACGGCTGGAATCGCGATTTCGTCCGACGCTCCCCCGCCGGGGAGCGCTATGAGGTGCTCGCCGACGAGATCGATCGCGCACTCGCGTTCATGCGGGCGTGCGGGGTCGATCTCGACCAGGAGGCGAGCGCGCACGGGGTCGAGCTCTACGCCAGCCACGAGGCGCTCCTCCTCGACTACGAGCGACCGCTCACCCGCACCGACCTCGAGCGATCGGCCGCCTACGACCTCTCCGCGCACCTGGTGTGGATCGGCGAGCGAACCCGAGCGCTCGACGGTGCGCACGTCGATTTCGTCTCCCGGCTAGCAAATCCGATCGCGGTGAAGCTCGGACCCGCGGCAACAGCCGACGACGCGCTCGCCCTGCTCGACCGGCTCGACCCGGACCGGGTACCGGGGCGGATCACCCTGATCACCCGCCTCGGTGCCGGCCGGGTGCGCGACGTGCTTCCGCCGTTGGTGCAGAAGGTGACGGCGAGCGGCGCCCCCGTGGTCTGGGTATGCGATCCCATGCACGGCAACACCGTCGAATCCCCGAGCGGGTACAAGACGCGGCATTTCGACGACGTGGTCGACGAGGTTCTCGGTTTCTTCGAGGTGCACCACGCCCTCGGCACCCACCCGGGTGGCCTGCATGTGGAGCTCACCGGTGAGGACGTCACGGAGTGTCTCGGCGGCGCCGAGGAGATCGACCACGCCGATCTCGCGGGGCGTTACGAGTCGGCTTGCGACCCCCGGCTCAACACCGGGCAGTCGCTCGAACTTGCGTTCCTCGTGTCGGAGATGCTGCGTCGACGTTGACCTCGCGGTCAGCTCGCCTTGCGGCCCGCCGTCACCGGAGTGTCGGCGACGGGCGCTTCGCCCGCGGCGGTGCGGGCTTCCTCGAGTTCCGCCTTCGCCTTGGTGGCGTACTGGTCGACGTACTCCTGCCCGGAGAGCAGCATGAGCTCGTACATGATCTCGTCGGTGACTGACCGCAGGACGAAGCGGTCGCTGGCCAATCCCCGGTAACGGGAGAAGTCCAGCGGCTCGCCGATGCGCACCCCGATCCGTCTGATCTTCGGGATCACCTTGCCCGGCGGCTGGACTTCGAAGGTGTCGATCATCGCGACCGGGATGACCGGCACCCCCGCCTCGAGCGCCATCCGCGCGACGCCGGTCTTGCCGCGGTACAGACGCCCGTCGGGGGAGCGGGTGCCCTCCGGATAGATGCCGAGCAGCTCGTCCTTGGCCAGGATCCGCAGCGCGGTGCGCAGCGCCGCGTCACTGGCGCGGCCGCCGCTGCGGTCGACGGGGACCTGACCGACCCCGCGGAAGAACGACGCGGTGAGCCGGCCGCGCACCGATCGTCCGGTGAAGTAGTCCGACTTGGCGAGGAACGTGATCCGGCGCGGTACGACGAGCGGCAGGAAGATGGAGTCCGAGAAGGACAGGTGGTTGCTGGCGAGGATCACCGGTCCGTCGGTCGGAACGTTCTCCAGCCCCTCCACCCAGGGACGGAACAGCAGGCGCAGGATCGGGGTCAAGATCGCCTTGACGATCCAGTAGCCCACCGTCGCCTCCCGCCGCTGCCGCGCCACCGCGACCTGGGTCCCCCCGGGCGCTCCAGGGCGACTTCCGGCCCTCCGGCCGGGTTCGCTGCAGCCTACCGTCGCGGGACCGTGCGCGACATGCGACGATCGGCCGGACGCGGCCGGCGCGGGCGGCCCGGGTGGATGGGAGGACCAGTGCCGGGAACCGGGATCATGCCAGGCGCCGAGCCGTTCTCGGCCGATGGCGAACCGGTGGGTGTGCTGCTCGTCCACGGTTTCACGGGCACACCGCAGAGCCTGCGGCCATGGGCCGAGTACCTCGCGGCGGCCGGGCTGACGGTGCGCCTGCCGCGGCTTCCCGGCCACGGCACCAAGTGGTCCGACCTGAACCGAACCACCTGGGAGGACTGGTACGGGGAGGCCGAGCGCGGGCTGGACGAACTGCACGAGCGCTGCGCCGCCGTGTTCGCCATGGGCCTGTCCATGGGCGGCACCGTCGTGCTGCGGCTGGCCGAGCGGCGCGGTGCCGATCTTGCCGGCGTGGTCGTCGTCAACCCCTCCGTTCTCACTTTGCGCAAGGACGCCAAGCTCCTGCCGCTTTTCCGATTGCTCGTTCCGTCCTTTCCGGGGATCGCCAGCGATATCAAGAAGCCGGGCAGCGTCGAGCTCGCCTACGACCGGACGCCGCTCCGGGGCGCCTACTCCCTGTCCCGGTTGTGGCGGCTGGTCCGCGCCGACCTCGCCTCGGTCACGCTGCCCCTGCTGCTGATCACCAGCCGGGACGACCACGTCGTCGAGCCGAAGAACGGCGAGGTGGTCTGGGCCGGCATCTCCTCGTCCGACCGCCGGCGTCTCGTGCTCGACAACAGCTACCACGTCGCCACTCTGGACAACGACGCGGAGACGATCTTCACCGAGAGCCTGGCATTCGTTCGCGACCAAGTCGCCACCCGGCCGGCCGGCTGACATGCCCGACGGCATCGACGAGACGGGCCGACCGGCGGCCCGGAGCAACGGGCTACGGGCCAGCCGGTACACCCCGATCGCCGATCTCGATCCGCGGGTCGCCGAGGAGCTGCTCGGCCAACTCGAGGCCGTCGGGATCGCCGCCTACGTCCAGCCGACCCCGGGCGCGTCCGGCGCGTACTTCGAGATGCGCCTACCCAGCCGGCCCACCGACCGACTCTTCGTCGACAGCACCGCGATAGACCCGGCCCGGGACGTGCTGTCAGCCGAGGTCCCGGACGAGGCCCGGGTCGCCACCCCGACCGCCGAGCCGCCGCCCGGGCCCGCCGGCCCCCCGGGGCCCGGCAACGCGCAGAGCGACGAGGAGCGCTGGATCGATCTGGTCGCCGCCCTGTCCCAGCCGACTGGGCCGGGCCCGCGGAGCTGGCCGGCCGCGGAGGACGTAGGGGAAGAGCCGCCGCCCGTGGCTGCGCCGCTGACCCCGGTCCCCTTTCGGACCTGGTCCCCGCCGGAGGACCCCCTGGACGAGCATTTCGTCCCGCCGGACCCGCCTCCCCTGCCGCGACCGAGCCCCGCGACGCTCTGGGCACTACTCGGGATGATCGGGGGCGGTGGCCTGCTCATCATCCCGGCATTCCTCGGCCGACCGCTGAGCGGCGGCCTCGCGAGCATCGCCGTCGTCGTCGTGATCGCCGGATTCCTCAGCCTGATCGTGCGGATGCGTGACTCACGTCCCACCGACGACGACGACGACGGCGCCGTCGTCTGACCCGGTGAGCATCTCCGAGACCGTCGAGATCTCCGGTCACCTGATGGACACCGGAGTCCTGGCGCGCATCCTCGACGACGTCCTGGACTACGGATGCGACTACACGATCGGACGACTCGACGTGGGCAAGACTCACGCCGACACGTCCTATGTCCGCGTCGAGCTCTCGGCCAGCTCGGAGGAGACCCTGGCCCGACTGCTCATGCGTCTGCAAACCCATGGGGTCAATGCGGTCGACCCCGGCGAGGCCACCTGTTCCCCGGCGCCGCGGGACGGCGTGTTCCCCGACGACTTCTACTCGACGACGAACCTGGAAACCCTGGTCCGGGTCAACGGCCATTGGATCCAAGTGGAGTCCCCGGAGATGGACTGCGGACTCGTCGTGACTGGCGGACGGGTGCACACGGTTCCGGTCAGCGATGTGCGGGAAGCCGACCAGATCGTCTGCGGCGCGCGCGGGGTCCGGGTGGTCCTGCCACCACGTGAACACTCCGCCGTTGCGGACGACAGCTTCGAGTTCATGTCCTCGGCGATCTCCAGCGAGAAGCCCCAGGCGCTGCTCGTCCGGCAGATCGCCGACCAGATGCGCGACACGAAGAGCCAGGGCGGCCGGATCCTCTGGGTGGCTGGACCGGCCGTGGTGCACACCGGGGCGTCCCCGGCGATGGTCGCGCTCGTCGAGTCGGGTTACCTCGACGTGCTGTTCGCGGGCAACGCCCTCGCCACGCACGACATCGAGTCGGCGCTGTTCGGAACCTCGCTCGGCGTGGACCTGGCCAAAGGCAAGGGCGTCGAACACGGCCACGAACATCACATCCGCGCGATCAACACGATCCGACGCTGCGGATCGATCGCGGCCGCCGTCGAGTCGGGCGTGCTGACCAGCGGGGTGATGCACGCGGTCGTCCGCGCCGCCAAGCCGTTCGTCCTCGTCGGCTCGGTCCGCGACGACGGACCGCTACCGGACGTCTACACCGACGTCATCGCCGGCCAGCGGGCGATGCGCGCCCAGCTGCCAGGCGTCGGCTTCGCCCTCATGGTGGCCACGATGCTGCACTCGATTGCGACCGGCAACCTGCTCCCCGCGTCGGTCCCCCTGGTCTGCGTGGACATCAACCCGGCCACGGTGACGAAGCTCGCCGACCGCGGCTCCGCGCAGGCCGCCGGGATCGTTACGGACGTCGGTCTGTTCCTCGAGCAGCTGGCCCGGGAACTCGTAGCCGATTTCGGCGGTCGGTGACCGCGCTTTCGCGGTCCGGTCAGCGCTGACGCAGTTCGGCGAGCACCGGCAGGTGGTCGGTGGCCAGCTCGCGGCCCCCGATGACGGGGACCGAGCACGAGACGACCTCCACCCCAGGGTCGGCGAAGACCGCGTCGATCCGCCGGGTCGGGCGGCGCGCGCTCGACGTCTCGCCCGGCCCGGTGCCGGCGACCGCGTACGCGTCCTGGAGCCGTGCGGACAGGGCCGCCCAGGCCGGCTCGCCGGCCTCCTCGTTCACGTCACCCGCGAGGACGAGCGGTGTCGGGTGATCGGCCACGACGGCGAAGATCTCCGCGACGTGCCGGCGTCGTTCGACGGGGTCCAAGCCGAGGTGCATCGAGGCCACGGTCCAGGTGCCGCCATCGAGCTCGAGCACGCCGATCGCGAGCCCGCGCTGGTGCAGACCCTGTTGTCTGGGCAGGCGCAGGTCCCGGGTCCCCAGCACCCGGGTCCGCAGACTGGCCAGCAGCAGCACGCCTCCCGCGGTCCGGCCCCCGGTCACCACGAGCAGGCCGGACTCCCGGGCCAGCGCGGCGCACTTGGACCGCCAGCGCAGGAATCGCGGGGCTTCCTGGATGCAGACGACGTCGGGTTCGCAGGACCGGATGACCCGGGCCACGGCCTGCGGGTCGTCGCGGAGCGAGCGCACGTTGTAGCTGAGGACACGCATCGTCAACGCCCTGCCGTCATCGCCGGGCCGGACCGGCCATCGAACGCCGCGCGCGCATCAGCCAGGGCGATCACGGCCCTATCCCCGACGCCGGGCGAGATCGGCCGCCCCGACGAGCCCCGCCTCGGTCCCCAATTCGGCCGCGCAGATCCGGGCCAACGGCCGGTGCCCGCTCCCGGTCAGTACCGACTCGAACGTCCGGCGTGCCGTCGCCAGAAGCAGCTCCCCGGCCTCGGCCACCCCGCCACCGATGACGAAGCAGGTCGGGTCGAACGCGGCGGCCAGGTCCGCCAAGCCCTGGCCCAGCCATCGGCCGAGCTCGGTGACGCACTCGGTCGCGGTCGGGTCGCCTTCCAGGGCGGCCCGGGTGATCGCCGGGCCGCCCAGCGTCTCGAGATCCCCACCGGCGAGCTCGGTGATGTGCCGGGCGATGGCCTCGCGCAGCAGGGCCGGGCCACTGCAGTATTGCTCCCAGCAGCCCCGGTTGCCGCAGCCGCAGGGCCGGCCATCCGGGACGACCCGCAGGTGACCGAACTCCCCGGCGATGCCGAAGCCACCGCGATAAAGACGCCCATCCCACACGACGCCCCCGCCGATTCCGGTGCCGATCGTCAACGCGAGCAGGCACGCCTCACCGCGTCCGGCGCCGAACCGGTATTCCCCCCAGGCCATCGCGTTCGCGTCGTTCTCGACCACCACCGGCAAGCCGACCCGGTCCCGGATGTTGTCCCGCAGCGGCTCGTCGCGCCAGGCGAGGTTGGGGGCGAACCGCACCGTCGAACGCTCGGCGTCGACGAACCCGGCGGCACCGATCCCCACCGCCTCGACCGCGTGTCCGGAACGCAGTTCGTCCACGACCGAGGCGATCGTTATGACGATGTCTGACGGGGACAGGCTGGGCGTCGGGCGTCGCACCAGCGCCAGCACCGCTCCGGCGTCATCGACGACCCCGCCGGCCACCTTCGTGCCGCCGATGTCGATCCCGATGGTCAGAGCCACGCGGCAATCAACCGATGTCGATGCGCTCGACGCCGCGGCCAGAATGCGAAGCGGCGGCGTGCACCTCCAGGGCGCTCCGCAGGGCGGCTGTGATCGATTCGGCTGCGTCGAGCAGATACTCGAAAGTCTGGGGTTGCGCGCCGCGGACCGCCCCGAGGAGCAGGCAGACCGGGCAGAGCCGGCACTCCGGGGCACCGTTCGCGATCCGGTCGCAACCTTGGCCGGAAGTCGCCCCCCGGGCCCAGGTCTGAAGGGCCTCGATGAGGCGAACGGCCTCCTCCGCAAGCGTTCCGGTCTCGCTCACTATGGGGACGTCCACAACGACGGATCCGGCTGAAAGCGCACCCGCAGGTGCCCGTCGAGCATGGTCGCGCCAGTCACCAGGCACCTGCGCAGCGCGCTCGGCAGCGCAAACAGCCGGCGCCGGCCCCCCACCGTAATCACCAGGTCGTCGCCGCTGCGCGCGAGATCGACGTCGTCGCGGCCGGCGTGCGGCAGCTCGACGACCAGGTCGAACTCGTCACCGTCCCGCTCGACCCGCAGCGGCTCGGGTCCCCTCGGCAGGGCGAAGGCATCGGCGTCGCGGTAGGTCTCCGCGGCCATGGCCGCCAACTCCGGCAGGCCAACCGGCTCGGACCGCCGATAGGGAGTCCGGTAGATCGGCAGGGGGGCGAACGAGGCCGCCACCTCGGCGAGCTGCCCGGCCTGTGCGGCCACCCAACCGGCCCGCCACGGATCGGCACCGTCGTCGTCCGGGAACACCCGGTTGACGATGACCGCGTCCACCCGGTAGCCGTAGAGGCTCACGCTCGTCAACGTCCGTCGGGCCTCAGCGAGGACCACCGCCTCCGGCGTCAGGACCAGGCGAACCGACGCCGACGCCGGGTCGGTGAGCACCTGGCGGACCTCGCTCAGTTCCTGATGAAGCCGCTCGAGTGCCGCGAAGACGCGGTCCTGCGGGAGAGGAACCCCTGCCGCCCGGGTGAGAACCGGGCGAAGTGAGCGGAGCATCCGGCGCTGGACCGGGAAGACCCGCTCGACGTACCACGACAGCGCCTCCGGAAGAGCCAGCAACCTCAAGGTCTCGGCGGTGGGCGCGCAGTCGACGACGACCAAGTCCCAGATCCCGGATCGCACCTGGGCCCGGACTTCGAGCAGGGCGAGAACCTCGTCCGCGCCGGGAAGAACGGTGAGCTCCTCCGCCTCGATCGGGTCGACCCCCGCGGCGTCGAGCACAGTGCGCAGATAGGCCTGCACCTCACGCCAGGCCTTCTCGAACCGGAGCTGGGTATCGACCTGCTGGCCGTACAGGCCGGTATCGAGCTCGGTGGGCTCCGGACCGAGCGGGCTGCCGAACGCGTCGCCGAGCGAATGCGCCGGGTCGGTCGACAGCACCAGGGTCTTGCGCCCCCGCGCCGCGGCCAGCGTCGCGGTCGCGGCCGCGGTCGTGGTCTTCCCCACGCCACCTTTGCCGGTGAAGAGGACGACGCGCACCCGGAAAGGCTACCGGCGGCGGCCGGTTACCTTTCCACCCGCTTCTTGAGGCCCTTGAGGGCGGTGTCCATGATGGTGCCCTGCGCCTTGCGCTTGATCAGACCGGGAATCGGCATGGAGGTCTCGATCTCCAGTTCGTACACCACCTCGGTGCGACCGCCGGCGCCGGTGGCGAGCCGGTAGCTGCCCTCCTGGTGTTTCTGCGCCTTGGCCTCGATCAGATGCCAGCTCACCCCGGACTCGTCCCAGTCGTAGGCCAGGGTGTACTCGTCCTTGATGATGCCGGCGTCGAGGCCGAAAGCGACCAGGGTGGCGCGGCCATCTTCGCCGGTCTCGAGAATCTGCGCGCGCTTGATGCCACCCGCCCACTGGGGATAGGCGTCGAAGTCCGCGATCACCGCCAGAACCTCGTCCCGCGTCGCGTCGATCGTGATGCTGGCAGTGGCCCGGTCGACCATCACAGACCTCCTCGATCTTCGAGGCCGCAGGCTACCTCGCCGGCCTGGCTCCGACCGGGGCACGTTTGGCTACCACTGGAGCACGTACGGCGTGCCACGACCGCGGAAATGTCCGACGTTCACGCACTCGGTGCGACCGACCCGGGTTCGCCCGGCCAGTGGGTTGTGCACATGACCGAACAGCATGAATTCCGGCTGGCTTCGCCGAACCAGGGCTAGCAAGGCCGCGCTCCCCCGTTCCATCCGTCGGCCCACGACGTCGTAGAGCAACTCCGGGATAGCCGGCGGTATGTGGCTGCACAGCACGTCCACATCGCCGATCGCCGCGACCTTCGCGTCGAAGACGTCCTCGTCGATCTCGTAGGGCGTCCGCATCGGCGTCCGCAGGCCGCCGCCGACGAACCCGAACCTCCGGCCCCCGATCTCGACGGCCTGCCCGTCGAGGACATGCAAGCCGTCACGAAGGAACCGCGGCCACATCGCCGGCACGTCCACGTTTCCGTAGGTCAGGTAGGTGGGTGTCGGGAGAACCTCGAAGAGCCGCTCGTACTGACGAAAGATCGCCTCCTCGATGACGCTCCCGCGGTCGGCACCGAAGCGGGCCCACAGGCCTGCGGAGAACGCCCGCGCATCTTCGAAGCGCCGCGCGGTGCGCAAGGCGATCAGGCGCGACGCGGCATCCGAGCCGAACAGGTCGGCGAAGATGCCCTGGCGATGGTCGTCGTAGTCGAGGAACAGCACGAGGTCGCCGAGACACACCAGGGCATCCGCCCCGTCGCCGGCACGGGCCAGCGCCTCGACACTGCCGTGGACATCGGAAACGACGTGGAGCCGCACCCGTTCGAGGGTAGTGGGCGGCGCCCGACCGGGTCAGACGACCGAGCCGACTATGTAGAACAGGGCCACCAGCACAGCGGTGCAGCAGAGCATGCCGCCGATCATGAGCATGATCTTGTTGGCGTCGCTGATCCCACGCAGGTCCGGCAGCCGGCGCCCGCCGACCTGTACGTAGCCCGGCTCCATGGCAAGGAAGGGTCGAGCGCAGCCCGGGCAGACGTCGAGATCGAAGCTCACGAGCTCGCCACACCCGAGGCAGGGCCAGTTGGCCACCTCCGGCTCCGGCCCGGGCTCGAGGCCCGCGGCGCCTGTAGGGGCTGCCGGGGCTAGCGGGGCTGTCGGGGCTGCCGCGCTGCGGATTCGCGCGGTCGACTCGCCCGGCGTCGGGTCGAGCAGGGCAAGTGGGCCGGTCAACGGATCTATCGTCGCGAGCCCGGTCTCCGCGTTGCGCCCGGCTGGGTCGCCGCTGCCCAGCCCGGGCGAGGACGGCACGGTGACCAGGGCTGGTTGGCGCAGCACGGCGTAGCACAACGAACACCAGTCCGCCCCTTCGGGGACGGTGGCGGCGCAGCTCGGACAACGCTGGGTGCTCACGGGTGTCTCCTCGGCAGATCCGGCCGGTCGCTGAAGAGTCGGCTGGTCGCGTACGATCCGCCGCATCCGGCTGCGCGAGGAGCTGACCAGTGGTCGAAGTATCGGTTCCGGTGACCATCAAGATCCCGGAAGACGCCAACCTGACCGATGCGGTGTTCCGCAACGCGGCGGAACACCCCGATGCGGTGAGCTTCGCCCGCAAGGTGTCTGGGAGCTGGCAACCGATCAGCGCGAAGGACTTCGCCGAACAGGTGCGGAGCCTGGCGGCCGGGTTGATCGCGAGCGGTGTCCAACCGGGCGAACGCGTCGGCCTGATGTCCGCCACCCGATTCGAATGGACCCTGATCGACTACGCGATCTGGACAGCGGGCGCGGTCACCGTGCCGATCTACGAGACGTCCTCGGCGGAGCAGGTCCAGTGGATACTCTCGGACTCGGAGGCGACCGCCGTCTTTCTCGAGGGCGAATCCCACCAGAAGACGTTCGCGTCGGTGTCTGCCTCCCTGCCGAACGTCGTCCGAACCTGGACCATCGAGGGCGGCGGCCTCGAGCAGCTGGTCGAGGGCGGAAAGTCGATCAGCTCGGCGGAGATCGACGAGCGCCGCCGCACGCTGAACGCGGCCAGCACCGCCACGATCATCTACACCTCTGGCACGACCGGACGCCCAAAGGGCTGCGAGCTGACCCACCGCAATTTCCTCTTCGACGCGACTACCACCACCGAAGGGCTCGACGAGTTGTTCGGCAGCGACGGCTCGACGCTGCTGTTTCTTCCCCTCGCTCATGTCTTCGCCCGAATCATCCAGGTCGGCTGCGTGGAGAACCGGGTCCGGATGGGTCATACCCACGACATCAAGAACCTGATGTCGGACTTCGCCTTGTTCAAGCCGACGTTCATTCTTTCGGTGCCCCGGGTCTTCGAGAAGGTCTACAACACCGCCAAGCAGAAGGCGCACGCCAGCGGCAAGGGCGCGATCTTCGATCGTGCTGAGCGGGTAGCGATCGCCTACAGCGAGGGGATCGAGCGCGGTGGCGCAGGGCCGCTGGTACGCGGTCAGCACGCACTTTTCGATCGGCTCGTGTACAGCAAATTGCGCGAGGCCCTCGGTGGGCGGGTGGAATACGCGGTGTCCGGTGGCGCCCCGCTCGGCACCCGCCTCGGCCATTTCTTCCGAGGCATCGGGGTCACCGTTCTCGAGGGCTACGGGCTGACCGAGACCACCGCTGGAGCGACGCTCAACCTGCCGGACGCGATCAAGGTCGGCACGGTGGGACGGCCGATCCCCGGGGCGTCGGTGCGGATCGCCGACGACGGGGAGATCCTGCTCAAGGGCGACAACGTGTTCACCGGTTACTGGCACAACGCGGATGCGACCGGGGAGGCACTCGCCGACGGCTGGTTCCGTACCGGAGACCTCGGCGAACTCGACTCCGAAGGGTTCCTCACGATCACCGGGCGCAAGAAGGATCTGATCGTCACCGCCGGTGGCAAGAACGTGGCCCCGGCTGTGCTCGAGGACCGCCTGCGAGCCCACCCGCTGATCAGCCAGGCGATGGTGGTCGGTGACCAGCGCCCGTTCATCGCCTGCCTGGTGACCATCGATGAAGAGGCATTGCCGGCGTGGAAGTCCCGGAATGGGAAGCCGGAGAGCGCAACCGTCTCCGACCTGGCGGACGACGAAGCGCTCCGCGCCGAAATCCAGGGTGCCATCGACGAGGCGAACAAGGCCGTGTCCCGGGCCGAGGCGATCCGCACCTTCCGGATCCTCGGTGTCGATTTCACCGAGGAGGGCGGTCAGCTCACCCCGAGCCTGAAGGTGAAACGCGCCGTTGTGACCAAGGAGTTCGCGGAGGACATCGAGGCGCTCTACAGCAGGTGAGCGACGACCTCCTCACCCCGACCACCGGGCCGACCCGGCGGCTCAGCGTCCTCACCCGGGGGGGGTTGCTAGTCCTCTGTGGCGTCCTCAACGCCGCGCACGGCGACCTGCTGAGCGGCTACCTCTGGGTCGCCGCCCTCGCGGTCGCCGCCGCCGCAGTCACGCTCGGCCCGAGCGGGCGGCGGGCCGGCCGGGCAGGGCGCCTCGCCGAGTCAGCGATCGCGGCCGTGGGCATCGTCGCAACCGGTGGATCGACCAGCCCGCTGTTCCCCTACCTGCTCGCACCCGCCTTCGTCGGTGGCCTCAGCGACGAGGTGGAGGCCGCGCTGGCCCCCGCCGGCGTCGCGATCGCGGTGCTCGCGGTCGGGCGGATAGTGGCCGACCAGCGTGACCAGCTGTCCGGATACGCGGCGACCGGAGCCGAATGGTGCCTGATGGCCGTTGCGCTGGTCCTGGTCGCCGCCTGGATCCAGCGGCTGCTCCAACCCCCTGGCGCGGAGCCACAGAACTCATACGTGACGGCCTATCGGCTGCTGGCCCAGCTCCGGACCGTAGCCCGGCAGCTGTCCGTCGGTCTGGACACCTTGACCCTCGCCGACGGTCTGCTCACCGGCATCGGCGCAGTCGCTCGATACGACCGGGCCGCGGTGTTCGTCCGGTCCCGCGGCGAGCACGTACTCCAACTCGCTCACCGCGGTGATCGCGGTGAGCCGCTCGACTGGCGGCCGGACCTGGGCGGCGAGAACCCATTCGCCGATGCCTGGCTGTCCCAGCAGCCCCAGGTCGTGGGTAGTCAACTGAGCGCCGGCCGGCCCGGCAGCGCCCTCGTGCTACCGCTCCGGCTCGGGTTGCGCACATTCGGCTTGGTCGCCGTAGAGATCGGCGCTAGTGGGGCGTACCCGGCGACGCTCGTCCGCACCATCGAGCCCATCGTCGCGGACGCGTCGCTTCGATTGAGCGCGGCCATGCTTTTCGACGAGATCCGCGAATTCGCCACGGTAGAGGAACGGCGCCGGCTGGCCCGCGAGATCCACGACGGCATCGCCCAGGAGCTGGCCTCGATCGGCTACTTCGTCGACGGACTGACCGCCGAGGCCCGCGGCACCGAGTTGGAAGCCCATCTGCGCGAGCTGCGCCGCGAGGTCAGTCGGATCATCAGCGAGTTGCGGCTGTCCATCTTCGACCTGCGCAGCGACGTCGAGCAGCACGGCGGACTCGGCGCCGCACTATCCGAGTACGTGCGGGCCGTAGGGGCTAGTAGTCCGTTCACCGTTCACCTGTCCCTGGACGAAGGGCCGGTCCGGCTGCCCGCAGACGTCGAGGCCGAGCTACTCCGGATCGCCCAGGAGGCCATCACCAATGCCCGCAAGCACGCCAACGCACGAAACCTCTGGGTCGACTGCACGGTGGATCCACCGCACGCCCGGCTGCGGGTCGACGACGACGGCGCCGGGCTCAGCCCGGGCCGGGACGACAGCTTCGGACTCGAGATCATGCGGGAGCGAGCCGCGCGGCTTCGCGCCCGGCTGTCGATCGTCGGTCGCCAGCCGACCGGCACGTCGGTCGAGGTGGTTCTCGGCGTCGCGCCGGAAATCGTTACGGTAGGTGACGAACAGCGAGCGGCGCCCACGGGGAGGTGACCATGGCGACGAGCGTGCTTCTCATCGACGACCACGACCTGATCCGGCAGGGCCTACGCCACGCGTTCGAGCGCGACCAGGGCTTCACCGTCGTCGGCGAGGCGGGAACGATCGCGGAGGGGCTGGAGCTGGCGAGCGCGCTCGAGCCGGACGTCGTGATCATGGACCTCCGGCTCCCGGACGGCAATGGCCTAGAAGCGACGCGGAAGCTGCGCGAGCTCTCCCCCACCTGCGGGATCGTGGTTCTCACGATGTACGCCGGCGACGAGCAGCTGTTCGGCGCCCTGGAAGCCGGCGCGTCCGCCTTCGTGGCGAAGGACGCCCCCGCCGAAGACGTCGTCGCGGCGGCCCGGCACGCGGCCTCGTCCCCGTCGGCGTTCACCGCGTCCGATCTCGCGGACGCGATGCGCCGCCGCCTGTCCCCGAGTGGCCCGCAGCTCAGCCCGCGCGAGAAGCAGGTCCTCAGGCTGCTGGCCGACGGCCTCGCCGTGGCGCAGATCGCCCGACAGCTCTACATCAGCGAGTCCACGGCGAAGACCCACATCTCCAAGCTCTACGAGAAGCTCGGCGCCGGAAACCGGGCCACCGCGCTGATGACCGCCATGCGGTTGGGGCTGATCCGGTCCGAGAGCGGAGAACGGCCCTGACCGTCAGGATCCGGCGAGCAGCCCCTCGAGCCGGGCGGTAAGAACGTCCCAACGCCAATCCGTCCGCACCCACTCTCGACCGACCTCACCCATCGCCCGAGCCTGCGCCGGGTTCGCCAGCAGGCCGACGATGCGATCGGAGACCTCGTCGAGGGAGCGCCCGTCGACTAGATGTCCGGTGCGGCCGTCGAGCACCGCGTCCGGAGAGCCGCCGGAGCGGCCGGCGACGACCGGCAGCCCGGTCGCGGACGCCTCGAGAAACACCAGCCCGAGGCCTTCGACCTCGAGCCCGGCGCGCCGGGTCCGGCACGGCATGGCGAACACGTGGCCGGCAGCGTAGTGAGCGGGCAGTTCGGCCCACGGCACCGACCCGGTGAACACGACGTCACGGGCGACCCCGTGCCGCTCGGCGAGTCCGGCCAGCCGGTCCCGGTCCGGGCCGCCCCCGACCAGAAGGAGCGCAGTGCCCGCGACGCGACGGCGGATGCCCGGCAACGCCCGGATCAGCATGTCCTGGCCCTTGCGTCGCACCAGGCGTGAGACGCAGACCACCACCGGACGCCCAGCCAACCCGTGCCGTACCCGGACCTCCTCGCCGCCGGCTTCCGGTCGGAAGGCCCCCAGGTCCACCCCCGGTGGCAGCTGGACGAGCCGGGCCGCCGGCCCGAGCGCACCGGCCAACCGGCTCCGGGTGTACTCGCCCAGGTAGGTAACGACATCGACGGTCGAGCCGATCCGGCGCAACGCCTGACGGCCGCCCGGCACGAGCGCCCAGCCGACCTCGTGTCCGTGGGTGGAAGCGACGAAACGGCGGACGCCGGCCCGCCGCAACCCACCCGCGAGCAGGGCTAGCGGCGCCGCGGCCCCGAACCAGGCGGCGTCGCACCCCTCGGCTCGGGCGATCTCCCGGGCCCGCCGCGCCACCCGGCCGGTCGGCAGCAACAGGCTGGACTTGTCGCGGATCACGGGAAAGGGCTGGGCCGCATCGAACTCGCGGGCACCTCGCCAGTCCGATGCATAGACGACGACGTCGGGAAGGCGGGTCGCGTAGGCGTGCACGTAGGCCTGGATGCCACCCGGTCGGGGCGGGAAATCGTTGCTCACGATGAGCGCCTTCACCCGCCCGGCGCCCCGTCCCGCCGGCCGGTGGCGAGGCTCACGATCCGCGGCCGGCCCGCTGCCGGGCGGTGCCCTGCGTGGTCGCTGCCGGGCCGCCTAGCAGCACGTCCGCCCAGGACGGCACCGTGGCCCGTCCCTTGCGCCCGCCCGTAGCCCCCGGGCCCGGCCGGGCCCGCGGCAGTGTCGCGGGCACCGGGGCCGCCGCAACCGCGCCTACCGGCTCCCGGGCGGGCGCCTTGACGGCCGTGACCGTCCTGGGAGGGCTCTTCGCCGCCCCGGCCTTGCGGGTTCGGGTCACCGCCGGGGCGGCGGCCTTGCGAGGTGCGCGGGTTCGGGTCACCGCCGGGGCGGCAGCCTTGCGGGTTCGGGTCACCGCCGGGGCGGCAGCCTTGCGAGGTGCGCGGGTCCGGGTCACCGCCGGGGCGGCAGCCTTGCGAGGTGCGCGGGTCCGGGGCACCGCCGGGGCGGCAGCCTTGCGAGGTGCGCGGGTCCGGCCGACGCTCTTGGGCGGCGGCGGCACCGCGGTACGGGGCTTGCGGCCGGGGGTCGGTTTCGCGGCTTTTCCGGCCGGAACGCGCTTCGGCCGACCCGTCGCCTTGCGCCGGCGCACCGGCTCACTCGCGGCGGGTCGCACCGCCGTGGTGCGTTCGTCGACGTAGCCCAGCGACGTCGCCGTCGCATCCAGCGGTTCGAGATGACGCTCGACGGGGTGCCAGAGCCACTCCACGTGGCGACGGCGGGCCCGGGAGATGTAGCTAACCTCGACCACCCAGCGGCTGTCGTCCCGGCGCCAGGCCCGCCATTGGATGGTCTCGGCACGCAGTCCGGAGACCGCCCCGAGATGGGTGGCGACCGCCTCGCCGAGCGGCCTGGCCGAGAGCCCCCGCCGAGCCCGGGCCATCCGCGCGGCCCAGGCCTCGTCGAGCACCCGCTCCCGCTCGGAGAGCACGGGGCCGGCGTAGCGCAGGACCCGGGTGACCGGCACCCCGGCCGCCCGGGCGATTTCCTCGGGGCTGCCGCCGGCGCGCAGCCGGGCCTGGATCTCCCGGGGGGTGAGGGCGCTCTCCGCCGCCGACTCGCCCGGCGGTCCGAGCTCGCCCCGGATGGCCGCCCTGAGCCGCTCGTCGACCGCCAGCCGGTGGCTCGGTCGACCGGCGCCAGCGCCGAGCAGGACGTGCTCCCCGTCGGCTGTCACTCCGAGGACCCGCAGGTCGCGCACGGCCGTCCCCTCTCGTGACACGCCCCGGCGGTGCGCGGTGCGGGACGCCAGGTTACGGCCGACCGGCGTCCGTGTACCCGCTTATCGAATCGATCTCGACGTTCGTTCCGGAGTGCAGCGCGTTGATCATCTGCCCGTTGCCGATGTAGATGCCGACGTGATAGGCGGGATAGCCGAAAAAGATCAGGTCTCCGGGTTCGAGGTTTCCGCCTGATACGGGGGTCGTCGAGGACTGCTGGCTGGCCGCGTAGTGGTCGAGCGCCACCCCGGCTGCCGCCCAGGCCTGCATGGTCAGGCCGGAGCAGTCGTAGCTGTCCGGTCCGGATCCGCCCCACTGGTAGGGCTTACCGATCTGGGCGTAGGCGAACCGGACCGCGATCGCGGCCCGGCCGTCGACCGGGATGTTGAAGCTGAGTGGGGCTCGGGCCTCCGATCGCGAGGCCGCCACCGGGGCGACCGCCGCCTGCTGCGCGGCGGTGAGCCGGCTCAGCAGCGCCCGTTCCGCGGTGATCGTGGACTCGATTCGCCCCCGGGCCGCCGCGATCTGCCGGGTCTGCCAAGCCTGGACCTCGGTGGCGTGGCGGACATCGGCTTGGGCCTGGGTGAGCTCGGCGAGGGTCGACACGAACGCGTCCAGCGCCGCCGTCTGGTTGCGGGAGATCTGTTCGAGGTCTGACGCCTGGGTGAGGAAGGACGCGGGATCGCTCGAGGTGAGGACCGACATTTCCTGACCGAACCCGCCGCTCCGGTAGGCGGCCGAGACCAGGGCGGCGATGCCCGCACGCGCCTTCGTGGTGGCCGCGAGCTGCCGGGTCACCCGGTCTTGCAGCTCCCGAACTCGCTGCTCGGCTGCCGCCAGCTCGACCTGGGACCGGTCGTAGGCCTCGGTGAACTGCTCCTCCTGGACGGTCAGCGCGGCAATCTGGGCACGCACCTGCCCAATCGAGGCGGCGGGTGCGGCACCGGCGGTCGCCGGCAAGACGGCTGCCACCATCGCCGCGCAGGCCAGCGCGGAGAGAACGGAAAGTGGACGGACAGCAAGCGACGATCGGCGCCAGGACACGGCGGCGTCACCCCTTCTTCCTCGACGCCTACCGGGTGAGCTGACGGGTTCGGGCGGGAAGGTCGCCCTACGGTGCGCGAGCGCACCGATTCACCCCAGGGGATGTGGGTCCCCGGCTCCGGCAGGTCGCCCTGCCGAGATTCGGCGTGACCGCGCGCCCCCGCCCGGCGGGCGGGAATCGAGGCGTGCGGTCTCCGCGACCTTAGTGACCAAGCACCGGGGGTGCAAATGCGCCATCCACAGCCCGGCAATGTCCCCGGCATCGCTCCCCGGCAATATCCCCGGCAATATCCCCGACCGATCCGGACCTCACCCGGCTGCGGCATCCGGGAGCACGAGCCGCAGCGGAGGCACCAGCCCGGACCCGGCGAGCACGTCCAGTGCGGCCCGCTCGTCGTCGTCGACCTGCAATACACCTGGTGGGCTGGCCAGGAGCACGCCTACCACGCAGTCGGCGCAAGCCGCGCCGCGAACCTGGCAGCTGTCGCAATCGATGATCATCGAAGGGTTCCTTCCGAGTCGGCCGGCGGACCGGCGCGGCGGGTGCCACCACCGGCCTCGGGCCGACGCTAGCCGCCATCGGTGACAGTTCCCGGTGAGCGGCCCGGCGCTCACTCCGCCGGCCGGGTCACCACCTCGACGACGTCCTCGGCGTTGCACCAGCGACAACGAACGTGCTCGACCCGGTCGGCGAGAACCTGCTCCTCCTCGACCGTGGGCTGCCCGGAGAGCTCGACGTGAACGTACTGTCGGGTCCGGGTCGTTCGGGTGACGTCGAAGCGGGTGAGGTTGCCGCACAGCGTGCACCGCCAACGCTCGTGCTCGCCGGGCACCGGAATCGGCACGGAACGCTCCTCCGAGTCTGCGCGACGCGCGGGTGGGGTCAGACGGGGACGACGCCGCGCTTGCGGGCCGGCCGCAGCACGCGCTTGCGGGCCGCGAGCTCCAGGCCCGTGGCGATGTGCCGCCGGGTGTCAGCCGGGTCGATGATGTCGTCGACGAACCCCATCTTCGCCGAGAGCATCGGATCGATCTGGGCGCGTACCCCGGCGACGAGTTCCGCGCGCAGCGCCTCCCGCTCGGACTCCGTCCCGGCCGCGGCCAACTGCTTGCGGAACAAGATGTTCACGGCGCCTTCGGGCCCCATGACGGAGAATTCCGCGGACGGCCACGCAATCAGGTGGTCGCTCTCGTACTGCCTCCCAGCCATAACGAAGTACCCCGCCCCATACGCCTTGCGTAGCACGACTGTGATCTTGGGTACGGTCGCTTCGCTGACGTTGAACAGCATCTTCGCGCCGTGCCGAATGATCCCCTTGTGTTCGACCTCCTTGCCGACCACGAAGCCCGGCACGTCCACGAGGAACACCAGCGGCAGGTCGAAGGAGTCGCAGAGGTTGATGAACCGGGCAGCCTTGTCGGCGGCGTCGATCCCGAGGGAACCAGCCATGACCATCGGCTGCGAGGCGAGGATCCCCACCGGCCGACCGTCGATGTGCGCGAACCCGGTGAGGACCGATCTCGCCCAGTCCGGCTTCATCGCAAAGAAGCGGCCGTCGTCGACGAGCAGCCGGATGACCTTGCGCATGTCGTAGGCCTGGCGCGGGTTCGCCGGCACGATCTCGTAAAGCTCCTCCGCCCGGCGGTCGACCGGGTCGTCGCTCGGCTGCGTCGGCGGGGCGTCCCCGTACCGGCTGGGGAAGAACGACAGGTACTCGCGGACGACGGCCAGGCATTCGGCGTCGTCCGCGCACTCCCGGTCGGCGACCCCGGAGATTTTGTTGTGCACCCCCGAGCCGCCCATCTCCTCCTCGGTGACCTCCTCTCCGGTGGCCGCCCGGACCAGGTGCACCCCGGCGAGCGCCATCGAACTGGTGCCTTTCACCATCGGCACGAAGTCGCACAGCGCGGGGATGTAAGCGGTCCCCGCCGAGCAGGGGCCCAGCATCGCCGCCACCTGCGGGATCACCCCGCTCATCGTCGTCATCTCGCGGAACAGGTCGCCCGCCCCAGCGAAGGCCGCACCGACGCTCTCGGTGACCCGGGCCCCCGCGGAGTCCAGTAGGTAGACGATCGCAGTGCCGTGCTTGACCGCGAAGTCCCGGGCCCTAGCCGCCTTGCGCTCGCCGTGCATGCCGATCGAACCGGCAAGGACGGTGAAGTCGTAGGCGACGACGGATACCAGCCGGCCGTCGACCTTGCCGACTCCGGTGAGACACCCGTCGCCGGGGGTGCGCTTGTTCTGTGACTGCGGCGAGTCGACCGCCTGCGCGTACAGGCCGGTCTCGACGAAGCTGCCCGGATCGAAGAGCAGATCGAGCCGTTCCCGGACGGTGAGCTTGCCCAGGCTGTGCTGGCGGGCGACGAGATCAGGGCCGCCCATGCCGAGGAAGTCCGCCCGGATCCCCGCCAGCTGCTCGGCTCGCTGGCGGAGCGTGTCATCGGTCATGGGCCAGATTGTCCGGACCCGGGCCTCGGCCCGGTGACCCGGGTCGCGACAGGTGTGTCGCCGACCGGAAATGTCGGTGCTGAGGCCTAGCGTCGGCAGGCATGACGACGGGGCAGCAGACGGTCGCCCGGCAGGCCAGTTTCGCCGATCTCGGCACACTGCTCGTCGACGTCACCTTCGTCGTCGTCGACCTCGAGACGACCGGCGGGTCCCCGGCCGCCGCCGCGATCACCGAGATCGGGGCGGTGAAGGTCCGTGGCGGGGAACCGCTCGGCGAGTTCCACACCCTGGTCAACCCGCAGACCTCGATCCCCCCATTCATCGCGGTACTCACCGGGATCACCGAGGCGATGGTGGCCACGGCGCCCGGACTGGCCGCCGTGCTCCCGGATTTTCTCGGCTGGGCCGGAACGTCGGTTCTGGTCGCACACAACGCGCCGTTCGACCTCGGGTTCCTCCGGGCCGGTTGCAGCCGCCTCGACCTGGCCTGGCCAGGTTTCGACTCGGTCGACACTGCCCGGCTCGCCCGGCGGGTACTGACCCGCGACGAGGCGCCGGATTGCCGGCTCGCGACGCTGGCCCGGCTCTTCCGGACCTCCGCCACCCCCACCCACCGGGCCCTCGACGACGCCCGGGCAACGGTCGACGTGTTGCACGGGCTGATCGCCCGGCTCGGCGGCCTCGGCGTGCACACGCTCGAGGAGCTGCGCGCCTTCTCCTCGCTGGTCACGCCGGCCCTTCGACGCAAGCGCCGGCTCGCCGAAGGCCTACCGCATGCCCCCGGGGTCTACATGTTCCGCGACGGACGGGGCCGCATCCTCTATGTCGGCAAGAGCCGGGACGTGGCCACCCGGGTCCGCAGCTACTTCGCCGGCTCCGAGCGCAGGGCCCGGATCGCGGAAATGGTCGGGATCGCCGAGCGGGTGGACTACCTGCCCTGCGCGCACGGTCTCGAGGCCGATGTCCGGGAGCTGCGCCTGATCGCCGAACACAAACCGCCGTACAACAAGCGCTCGCGCTTCCCCGAGCGCGCCAGCTACCTCGTTCTCACCGACGAGCCGTTCCCTCGGCTGAGCATCCTGCGCCGGTCGCCGGCGACGGACACGGTCTGGCTCGGCCCATTTCCGTCCGCCCGGGCCGCGGAGCTGGCCCGGGACGCGGTGCACGAGACCTTCCCGCTCCGCCGCTGCACGCCTCGGCTCGCCCGGGGGCGCCCGCGCCCCCGCTGCGCCCTCGCCGACCTCGGCCGGTGCCCGGCGCCGTGCGACGGCGAGCTCGAGGTCGAGGACTACCGGCCGCTCGTCGACGCGGTCGCCGGCGCGATGCGCGCGGACCCCGAGCCGGTGATCGATGCCACGCGGGCCCGGATCCGAGAGCTGGTGTCGGCCGAGCGTTTCGAGGAAGCGGGCTCCGCCCGGGACCGGCTCGCCTGTTTCCTGCGCGCCGCCGTCCGCCGGCAACGGCTCACCGGGCTGCTGGCCGTGGGCCGGCTCGTGGCCGCCCAACCGGCCGACGGCGGCTACGACTTCGCCGTCGTCGAGGCCGGCCGGCTGATCGCGGCGGATGCGTCGCCCGCGGGGTCACCCCCGGCCCGGCACTTGACGGCGCTTCTCGCGTCACTCCCGGCGGTACGGACGAGTGACGGCTCGTCCGCCGGGCCGCCGGGTGCCGACGGCTCGGCCGAGGAGATGGAGTGTGTCCTGAGCTGGCTGGAGCGGCCGGGGACGCGGCTCGTCCAGCTCGACGGGGTGTACGCGTGCCCGCTCCAGGGCCCGCTGCGCTGGCGCGGCTGGCTGGAGCAGCTCGCCGGAGCGGCCGGAGCCGCGGATCCGCTCGCCGACCGTCGCCGGATCCGCCCGCAACGCTGAGGAGTCCGCACCGGAAGACCGGGCGGCGTCGTAGCGTGGGCGGGGATGGCGACGCGCAAGGAGTGCGAACGGGCGATCGGGCAGCTCTGCGACGCGTTGGAGCAGCTCGATCCGGAGGTCCGCCGGAACCACCTCCCGGAGCGCCAGCTGTCCCTAGTCGTCACCGACCTCGACCTCGCCTACGTCGGCCGCTTGGATGGCGACGGTCTGCATGGAGTGGTACCGGCCGCCATGGAGGACGCGAAACAGGCGCACGTCCGCTTCACCGCGACCAGCGACGACCTGGTCGCGATCGGCCGGCACCCGCCCGCCTTCCCCGGCGCGTGGATCCGGGGCCGGGTGGCCGTACACGCGAGCTTCCGGGACCTACTAGAGCTGCGCCGGCTGCTGTGACGCCGGTCCGTCGCGAGGAGAACCGATGATCACCGCCATCGTGCTCGTCAAGGCCGCCGTCGATCGGATCCCCGAGGTGGCCGAAGCGATCTCCGCCCTGCCGTCGGTGAGTGAGGTGTACTCGGTAACCGGCGAGTTCGACCTCATCGTCATGGTCCGGGTCCGGCAACACGACGAGCTCGCCGAGGCGATCGCCGACCGGCTCAACAAGGTGGCCGGCATCACCTCCACCGAAACCCACGTCGCCTTCCGGTCCTACAGTCGCCACGACCTCGAAGCCGCCTTCGCCCTCGGCTCCGACGGCTGACCGGTTCAGGCGTCGGCCGCGTCGCGGCTGGCGGCGACCCACCGTTCGAGCGCGTCGGCCGCCGCCCCGGAGTCGACCGAGGCGGTCGCCCGGGCCACGCCGTCGGCGAGCTGCTCGAGCAGGCTGTCGACCCGGGGGCCGTCGAGGGCGACGAGCGCGGCCGCCGTGTTGAGCAGGACCGCGTCGCGCACCGGACCCCTGGCCCCGCCGAACACGCCCCGCGCCACCTCGGCGTTGTCCGCCGCGCTCCCCCCGGTCAAAGCCCCGGGCGGCGGGGCGGCGAACCCGAGCCGAGCGGGGTCGAGCGTCGCCTCGACCACCTCGCCGCCGGCCACCACCCAGACCCGCGACGAGGTGGTCGTGGTCAGCTCGTCGAGACCGTCCTCGCCGCGGAACACCAGCGCCGCAACCCCCCGGGCGGCGAGAACCCCAGCCACCACGCCGGCCATCCGGGCATCCGAGACCCCCACGGCTTGCGCGCCCGGAAGCGCCGGATTGGTCAACGGCCCGAGGAAGTTGAACACCGTCGGGATACCCAGCTCGCGGCGCGCCGCTGACGTGTGCCGCAGCGCTGGGTGAAACACCGGGGCGAAACAGAAGCCGATGCCGGTCTCGGCGACGCACCGCGCGACGCCGTCCGGCGCCAGGTCGACGACGACGCCCAGGGCCTCGAGCAGGTCAGCGGACCCGCAGGCGGAGGAAGCCGCCCGGTTGCCGTGCTTGACCACCGTCGCGCCGGCGCCGCGGGCCACCACGGCCGCCATCGTCGAGATGTTCACCGTGTGCGCACGGTCGCCGCCGGTCCCGCAGGTGTCCACGGCCGGACCGGGCACCCGGAGCGGAGCAACCTCGGCGAGCATGGCCGCGACGAGCCCGGCGACCTCCTCGGCGGTCTCGCCCTTGGCCCGTAGGGCCACCGCGAACCCCGCGACCTGGGCCGGTGTCGCCTCCCCGCTCATGATCTCGCGCATCGCCCAGGTGGTGTCCGTGGCCGCGAGTGAGCGCCCCTCGATCAAGGTCGCGAGCAGTTCCGCCCAGCCGGGCACAGGGGACCCGGGCGAATCAGCGGCGGGCGGGAAAACGCCGCAGCAGGTCGGTGACCGCCGCGGTCAGCCGGACCGCGTCGATCGGGTGCGGGACCGCTGCCTCGGCCCGCGACCAGGTGGCCAACCACGCGTCGTCCGGGCGGCCGGTGAGCAGCAGAACCGGCGGCGGCGTCGCCAGCTCGTCCCGCAACTGCCGGCAGATCCCCATGCCGCCGGTTGGCCACGCCTCCCCGTCGAGGATCGCGAGATCGATCCCGCCGGCATCGCAGCGGGCGACGACCCCGCCGCCGGTCGCCTCCTCGATGTAGGCGATCGGCGGCAGCGCCCGGTCCGGACGATGCCCGACGGCTAGCCGCACCTGCTCGCGGATGACCGGATCGTGGCTGTACACGAGCACGGTGAGCTGCTCGCCGCCCGGCTGATCCTCGGTCACCGAGGCATGGTACCGACCGTGGCTGGAGGGTCGGCCCGGTCGACGTCTAGGAGCGGGGTTTCACCGCGGGGCCGCGCCACGGGATCTCGGCGGTGTGCGCGTAGCAATTCGGGCCGGGATTGTAGGAGGAGAGCCGCTCGCGGCACACCGGGCAACGACGCCGGGTGTCGCCGGCCCTGGGGACCGGCTTGGACGTCGAGCCGATCAGCCTGGTGCCAACGGTCATCCGCCCCTCCGTCCCGGCTCGGTACGCCCTCTCGACCCTAGGAGCGGCACCGGGGCAGGTCAACGGACGTCCGGCACCGACCTCGGGCTCCGCAGTCCGGTCCGCGATCATTCGGAGCCGAATCCGAGCACCTTCCGTCGGGGGGTCGCGGCACGGGCCCGACCGGCGGCTGGTTGAATGCACGCCGTGGCCACCGCTGCCGCCCTCGACGGCGCCCCCCCGCACGGGTCGTTGTCCCGCCCGAACATGACCAGCGTCGGGACCATCGTCTGGCTGTCCAGCGAGTTGATGTTCTTCGCCGCGCTTTTCGCGATGTATTTCACCGTCCGCAGCGTCAGTACGGTGTGGCCCGCGCACGGTGTCGTTCTCGATATCAAGGCCGCCGCCCCGTTCACGATCGTCCTCGTGCTCTCCAGCGTCACCTGCCAGCTGGGCGTGTTCGCGGCCGAGCGTGGGGACATTGCCGGCCTGCGTTTCTGGTTCATCGTCACGTTCTTCATGGGGTCGGTGTTCATCGGCGGCCAGGCCTACGAATACTTCGTGCATAACCAGTTCTCGCTCGCCAGCCACCCGTACGGCTCGGTGTACTACGTGACCACCGGGTTCCACGGGCTGCATGTGCTCGGCGGCCTGGTCGCGTTCGTCTTCGTCCTTCTGCGCACCAGTTTCGGACGTTTCACCCCGGAGAAGGCCACCACCGCGATCGTCGTTTCGTATTACTGGCACTTCGTCGATGTGGTGTGGATCGGACTGTTCACCACGATCTACCTGATCCGTTGAGCGCGAGCCGTCGGGAGCCCGCCGTGACCCGTGAACCTGGGGAGCCGACCGTGACGTCCAGCCGGCCCGCAGACGCTTCGGGCCGCGGCCGGCGGTCCCGGCGGCTGTCGAGCTACGGGGTCCTGCTCGTCTCGCTCGCTGCCCTCGGTGGCCTCTACGCGGCGGTCGCGCCCAGCGGGAACGCCGCGAATCGCCTACCCGGTGTCGGCGCGCAGACCGTTAGCTATGGGCGTCAGCTCTACGAAGTGAGCTGCGCCAGCTGCCACGGGCTCAACGCGGAGGGTGGAAGCAACGCACCGAGCCTCATCGGGGTCGGTGCGGCCGCGGTCGACTTCCAGGTCGGGACCGGCCGAATGCCCGCCGCCACCCATCAGGCCGCCGAGGAGCCCCGCAAGCCGCCCCGGTTCAGCCAGGACCAGATCCACGCGCTCGCCGCCTATGTCGCCTCGCTAGCGCCCGGGCCGGCGATTCCCAGCGACCTGAACTACCAGGCGACGGACCCGGCGCTCGGTGGGGATCTGTTCCGGACGAACTGCGCGGCCTGTCACAACGCGATCGGCTCGGGGGGCGACCTAACCTACGGGGCGTACGCACCGTCGCTCAGCCAGGCGACGCCCACCCAGATCTACGAGGCCATGCTCACCGGGCCGGAGCAGATGCCGCCGTTCTCGAACAGCCAACTCTCCAGCCGCGAAAAGCTCTCGATCATCAACTACCTCATGACCACGCGGAACGAGGCCAACCCCGGGGGCAACGGACTCGGTCGGATCGGGCCGATTCCGGAAGGTGCGGTCGGCTGGATCGCCGGGATCGGGCTCCTCGTCGGGGTCACCGTGTGGATCGGGGCCCGGGCATGACGGACGAGCAGCCCCCACCGGTGCGCCGACCGGGGCCGCTGCGCCGGATCGGCCGCCGCGCCGAGCCGGCGGCACCCATGCCTGCGCCCAACCGGGCGGCGGAGGCGCAAACCCCCGACCCGCTCGCGCACGTCACCGTCTACTCGCGAACCGACGACGACCCGATCGAGGCCAAGCGCGGGGAACGGATCGTGGCGGCGCTGTTCCTGCTCTCCGCGATCGGCTCGCTGGGTTTCTGTGCCATCTGGTTTTTCACCAGCGTGAGCGGGGCCAACCTGGCACACCTGCGCCGGGTCAACTTCCTCATGGGCGCCGCACTGGGCGCGGCGTTGTGCGGGACCGGGGCCGCGTTCATCGTCTGGGCGAAGCGGCTCATGCCGCACGTGAAGTACGTCCAGGAGCGCGAGCCGATGCACTCCACGCCCGAGGACGAGCTCGCGGCGGAGAAGGTTGTCCTCGACGGCGCCACCTCGATGGGCATCGCTCGCCGGCCCCTCGTCCTGCGCTCCGCCGGGCTCGCGCTCGGCGTCCTCGGGCTGCCGGCGATCGTCGCTCTCCGTGACATGGGCCCGGCGCTGAAGGACACGCTGCGGACGACCGCCTGGACGGCGGGCGACCGGATGGTCGACATCAACACCGGTCGACCGATCATGCTCGGCGACCTGGAGATGGGCGGGTACGTCACGGTGATGCCCGAGGGCAGCACCGACACGAACGCCAACGCACTGACCCCGACCCTGCTGATCCGGCTACGACCCGGCGAGAACCGGCCGCTGCCGGGCCGCGAGTCGTGGGCGGCCGCGGACCACGTGGCCTACTCGAAGATCTGCACACACGCCGGATGCCCGATCGGTCTGTACGAGGAGCAGACGCATCACATGCTCTGCCCCTGCCACCAGTCCACCTTCCTCGCCACCGAGGGCGCGAAGGTCATCTTCGGGCCGGCGGCGCGCTCCCTGCCGCAGCTGCCGATCATGCTCGACGCCGCCGGCTACTTCCGGGCCCAGAGCCCCTTCCACGAGCCCTGCGGACCGAGCTTCTGGGAGCGCGGGTGACCTCGCCCGCGGAGACCGCTACCCGCAAGACCTTGCGGGTGGTCGACGACCGTTTCGGCAGCGCCAACTTCCTCCGGCGCAACCTCAACAAGGTCTTCCCGGACCACTGGTCTTTCATGCTGGGCGAGATCGCCCTGTACAGCTTCGTCATCCTGCTGCTCACCGGCACCTACCTCAGCTTGTTCTTCAGGGCCAGCAGCCAGGAGGTGTTCTACAACGGCAGCTACGCGCCCCTTCGCGGGCTGAAGATGTCCGAGGCCTACGCCTCCACGCTGCACATCAGCTTCGACGTCCGGGCCGGCCTGATCATCCGGCAGATCCACCACTGGGCAGCCCTGATCTTCGTATCCGCGATCTTCGTGCACCTCATGCGGGTGTACTTCACGGGCGCCTACCGCAAGCCACGGGAGATCAACTGGCTGATCGGTGTCGGTTTGCTGACCCTGGCCATCCTGGAAGGGTTCGCCGGATACTCGCTGCCGGACGACCTGCTCTCCGGCACGGGCATCCGGATCGCTTACTCGGTGCTCGAGTCGATCCCGCTGGTCGGGACCTGGCTGGCCTTCTTCGTGTTCGGCGGCGCGTTCCCGGGCCAGGACTTCATCCCAAGGCTGTACATCGCCCACATCTTGCTCGTGCCCGGGCTTCTGCTCGCCCTGATCACCGCCCACATGATGATCTTGTGGCATCAGAAGCACACCGACTTCGCGGGACCTGACAAGACCGAGCACAACGTCATCGGCTCGACGATCTGGCCCGGCTTCGCCTGGAAGACGCAGGGATTCCTCTTCCTCGTCTTCGGCGTCTCCGCGCTGCTCGGCGGCTTCGCCCAGATCAACCCGATCTGGCTCTACGGTCCGTACAACCCGGCGGTGGTCAGCGCCGGCTCCCAGCCGGACTGGTACATCGGGTTCCTCGAGGGGTCGCTGCGGTTGATGCCGAACATCGAGTGGAACCTGTTCGGCCACACGATCGACCTGAACGTCCTGTTCCCGGGGATCATTCTGCCCGGAATCATGTTCACCCTCCTCGGGCTGATCCCGTGGCTGGAGCGATGGAAGACCAAGGACCACGCTTACCACAACGTGCTCGACCGGCCGCGGAACAAGGCGAACCGGACAGCGGCCGGGGTCCTCGCGATCGTCTTCTACCTGGTGCTGCTCGTCGGGGGCGGCAACGACGTGCTGGCGAAGACCTTCGATTGGTCGCTCCAGGGCACGACCTGGGCACTGCGCGTGTTGATCATCGTCCTGCCGCTGCTGTCGTTCTACGTCACGAAGCGAATCTGTCTCGGGTTGCAGCACAGCGACGCGGATCTGCTCCACCACGGCATCGAGTCCGGGATCATCGTCCGGCTCCCCTCCGGGGCCTTCATCGAACCGACGAAGCCGCTGCCGGCGCACCGACGGCCGCTGCTCGAGTCCGGGCCCGCCGGGCATGCCGAGCCGGCGATCCCGTACGGGCATGCGGCGCCGAATGGCCATGCGCAGCCGGCGGTCGGGACGGGTGCGCAGGCAGATCCGGCGGACGGCGGGGCGCTCTCGGCCGCCGGGCGCGCGATCAAGGACTTCTTCACCGAGCCCGCCAGCGGGCCCGAGTCCCCGGAGGACCCGGGCCAACCCTGACCGGTAGCGGTCTTCAGCGAGATCGAGGCGAGATCTTCCGCGGAACCAGCCGTTGTGTGGGCATAGGCACCTGCGCGGCGAGGAGGACCCGTGAGGAAGATCTCGAGTGCGCTGGTCGCGGTTGCGGCCACAGCCACGGCGGCCCTGGGGCTGGCCACCCAGGCCCAGGCTGCCGACGTCGGCGGAGCCGGGAACCCGCACGTCCACCTGCTGCTCACCCGGCAGGCGGTGCAGCACACCCTCGGGGTCTCCACGGGATGCCTCGGCACGGGGAGCCCGGGCTGTATTCCGATCCCGCTCCAGTACAACGGCGGCCCGGTGGAACAGGCTGGCACGACCAACTACGCGATCTTCTGGGAGCCCACGGGTTCATTCGTCGCGCCGACCTACAACAGCTTGATCCAACGCTTCTTCGGCGACATCGGCGGGAGCGGTCTCTACGGGGTCGCGACCCAGTACTACCAGAGCGTCGGCAGCCAGAACCAGGACATCGTCAACAGCTCGCACTTCGGCGGTAGCTGGGTGGACACCGCCCCGTACCCCCCGTCGGCCGTGCAGGACATTGACCTCCAGGCCGAAGTGGCAAAGGCGATGACGGCCAACGGCTGGACCGGCGGCATCGGTCACCAGTTCTACGTCTACCTGGCCAAGGGCGAGAGCCAGTGCAACGCCGGTGCATGCTCGTTCTCCACCTATTGCGCATATCACGGAGACTTCGGCTCCAACGGCCAAACCGTGCTGTACGCCTCGATGCCCTACGACGGGACGAACCTCGCGGCCTGCGGGACGCAGTCGAGCGCCAGCCCGAACAACGACATCGACGCTGATGCGGAGATCAGCACCACCTCGCACGAACTCATGGAGACGGTCACCGATCCGACGATCAGCGCCTGGTACGACGCGACCGGATCCGAGATCGGCGACAAGTGCGCCTACACCTACGGTCCGACCTCGCCGAACGGGGCGGACATCACGATGAACGGCAACCCGTACATCGTTCAGGAGGAGTTCAGCAACTCGGCGCTCGGCTGCACCCTGAGCTGAGCCGGGAGACCGATCCGACCCCAGATCGGCTGGACGAACCGAAGGAACGTTTTCGAGGCACCCGTCTCTTGCGGTCGGGTTGCTCGTTGTAAGGCCGTCGATGCGTCCGGCTGAGGGGAACTGCCGTGTTCTTGATCTTCGGTTTTCGGAGCCGCTCCAAGGTCCTGACTCGGCTGCTGCTGGTGTGCGGGACCTGTCAGAAGCCGGCGGCACAGACGCTGATCCTGCGGGTGCGCTGGTTCACGCTGTTCTTCATCCCGGTGATCCCATTTGCGCGAAAGCACCTCATGCAGTGCGCCCTGTGCGGGAGCGTGAGCAAGATCACCAAGGAAGAGGCCGCCCGACTGTCGGCGATGCCTCAGGAGACGGCACCCGCGCAGGCGGGGTCTCCGCAGGCGCCGCGTGCGCAGACTGTGCTACCGGGAAGCACCATGGATGCCCGTCTTGGTGCAAACTCGCGGGATGGTGACCATCGATGATGTGCGCTCCATAGCGTCTCGGTTACCGCGCTCCTACGAAGCGCTAGTCCATGATCGAGTCAGGTTTCGCGTCGGTCGAATCGTGTATCTCGCCTTCTCCCGCGATGAGACGGAGATGGGGTTCGCCTTCCCCAAGGACGAGCGCGAGGCTCTCGTCGCCTCCGAGCCCGGGAAATTCCGGATGCCCGGCCTGTCGGACCTTCGTTACAACTGGGTCGCGGTACGCCTCGGGGCACTCGAGCCCAGCGAGATGCGCGAACTCGTCCTCGACGCCTGGCGCATGGTCGTGCCGAAGGGGGTGGCAGCCGCATACCTCGGTGGGGCGCCGGCCTCGGCCTAGCCTGGTCGCCGTCCACCGGAAATTCACTGGCTCGTCGGTCATGGGGCGCAGAGAATGTCGCCCGATGTCCTCGCTACAGCTACAGCTCCGGTTCGCCGGCGCCGCCGACGCCGACGCCGTCGCGGGCCTGCACGCCGATAGTTGGCGTCGCCATTTCGGGGTGCGTATTCCGACGCCTTCCTGGACGGCGACGTGACCTCAGATCGCCAAGGGGTCTGGAGCAAGCGACTGCGAAAGACGTCCGAGCGCGCTTGCACCATCGTTGCTGAAGCCGACGGAGCCATCGTCGGCTTCGCGCACACAGTCCTCGACGAGAGCCGCAGGTGGGGAGCTCTCCTGGACAACCTTCATGTCGTCGAGAGCCACCAGCGCCGGGGCATCGGAGCCCTACTCTTGGGCCGAAGCGCCGGCGTCGTGGTCAAGAGACGGCCTGGCTCGGGACTTCATCTGTGGGTCCTGGAAGGGAACGTCTCGGCCCAACGCTTCTATCAAGCTCTCGGTGGGCGAAGCGTCGAAGTGGCGGACGTGCCACCTGTGGGCGGCGTTCCCGGTCGGCTCGAGGGCTCCCCGGCGAGGCTGCGCTACGCCTGGCCCGATCCCGGTGTCCTCATGCGGTTCGTCGAAGGTCCAGAGGGCCGCCCGCGACCCGAGGGGCGGTAGTTGCCCGTCGCCCGGAAGAACCCGGCGTTCCGTTCGGACTACCCCCAACCCCGGCTCCCGGGCAATGCGCCGATCCGGCTCCAGCTCTACGACCTGGCTGGCGATCTCGAAGTCGCCCATCTCGCCGCCGTGCTGGCGACGGCGAAGACGTGAGCAGCTACCCGGGACGGCAACCGGCCGCGCCGAGCCGGCAGCGCTCGCTGACGTAGCCGACAAACGACGCATCCTGCGCCGCATGGCCGCCGTCGCTCGTGTACGCGATGGAGGTCAGGCCGGTACGCGGACTGATCGCGACCCCGAAGTCGTCGTAGAGGTTGCGGTCACCGTCGAGTCCGTTGCAGGTGCTTCCGCCGGTGCACACCAGGCCCAGGTGGATCACCCCGGTCATGCGGTCCTGATGCCAGGTCCGTCCGGAGTCGGTGGAGGTCGCCAGGAAGACGTACCAGGCGGCGCCATGCGCCGAGCCCGGCTTACCCATCCGGGCCGCCTGGTCGTGACCGCCCGTGGCATTGGTGCCGTACCAGGCAAGCGACACCTGACCGGCGGCCCCGCCGGCCACGGTCGGGTAGACGGTGGTCCGTGCCGGGGGCAGGTTGACCCGGCGCGGCGCGGACCAGGTCGTCCCACCATTGCGGGACGAGGAGAGATAGGTCTGATCCTTGCCTTCCCAGGCGAAGTAGACCGTGCCCGCCGCGTCGACCCCCACCGTGCTCCCCCACACCGGGAGTGCCGGATCCGGGCTCGGCGCGACCAGGTGGACATGGAAGATCCGGCCCCCGTCCGAGCTCACCCCGACCGCATGGGTCGTCTTCGCGCACGAGGTCGCCGTCTCCTGGGCAACGGTGACCGGGCTGCCGCCGGCATCGCACAGGTCGAGCGGCACGTAGATGTTCCCCCGGGTCCGCGACCTCGGCGAGTTGTCCACCACGAGCTTGTTGAACGAGTTGCCGGCGACCTGGTCCTCGAACACCACCGCGCTCGATACCGGGTCGATGCTGGCGCCGATGGTGTCGCTAGTCGGGCTGCACAAGTTGTACGTGTTGAGCACCGGCTCGAACGCCGGCAGCTGGTGGTAGAGCAGGTCCACGGTGCACGCTCCGCTTGCCGCTACCCACGGCCGGTCCTGGGCCGGAACGCCGCCGAGGTACTGAACCGACCAGGTCCGTCCACCGTCCTGCGAGTAGGCGATCGCGGTGGCGCCGAGCCACAAGCTGACGGCATAGACGTTGTAGAAGCCCGCCGAGTTCTTCACCGTCGCGGCGGCCATGTCGGTGTCCTCGCCGCCCAAGCCGGGGTTCTTCCGGGCCAGCGTCGAGAGCGGACTGGCGACCCAGCTGAAGTGGCGCCCGCCGTCAGTCGAACGCCAGACGTCCTCGCCGGTAAGCAGCTTGCCGGACGACCGGGCATCGGTTGTCTCGTTAGGGCTGATGTCTCCGGCGATCCAGACCGTGCCGCCACCGTCGATCGCCAACCCCGGCTCGGCATCGAAGTTGCGGGAGATCCCGACCCCGGGCGCCGGCGGCAGCGCCTGCCCCCCGGTCGAATGCGGCAGCCCGGTACCGGCAAGCGCGACCGGAGCCAACACCGCCGCCACCACCGCCGTGAGGACCCCCGCGGTCAGCTGAACCCGCCCCATGCCCGCTCCCCCGCTCCGTCGGGTCCGCACCGGCCCGATCCGGCTGCAGACCAGGAACAGTTCGTGACCGAGGCGGTGGACTCCTGCTGCCGAGGCGGGCGCGGCATCATCACCCACCCCGGTGGAAAGTCACTTTTCCTGTCGGTAGCGGCCGTTAGTATGGGTTCATGGTTGCTGAAGTGCATTAGCCAGTGATGTGTGACAGGAGGCAGCCGAGTCGGTGGCGAAAAGGCGTGGGGAGTTACCGAGGACCCTGTGCCAGACTTCGGCTCAGCACTTGCTGGAGGAGAACGGTTGGACCCGCTCCCTTGGCGGGAAGCACAACGTGAAGATGACCAAGGAAGGGAAGCGACCCATCACTCTGCCGCACCACAGGGGGCAGGATTACGGACAAGGCCTGCGGGACGCGATCTTGACCCAGGCCGGGCTCAAGGGCCAGGCCCCTGAGGTCGATGCGACCAAGCAAACGGGAACGGAGGCACGGGATGAGGGATAGGGCTATGCAGAACAAGTTCACCCTCAAGATCTCCGAAGATACCGATGGCATGCTCTGGGCTCAGGTCGAGGACCTCCCGGGATGCTTTGCATCCGGTCAGAACCTTGACACGCTCATGGAAGCAGCCGCCGAGGCAATCGGGCTCTACCTGTCTGAGGAGGGGCCCGAGATCCGCGTCGGGCTCACGCCACTCCCCGAGCCCGACGACAGCCGGGTACTCAGCCTCGGCCGTCGCCGACGTGAACCTGAGCGCAAGCATGAGTCGGTCGCGCCGACCGCCCACTACAGCGTGGACAGCGCCGAGCTTCTGATCGAGGCCTGAGCCCCCGGGTCACTCCGGTGTTGCTGCGCGGGTTGGTCCTTCGCTTGGCCCAGGGCACCGTCGTCTGTTTTGTCCGGCTTGACCGCGAGCAGCACCCGTAGGACCGTCTCCGACGGCACCCCGCAGCAACCGCCGTAGGAGGGCGGCTCAGAAGTCGTAGTTCGGGTTGGCGTAGTACTCGAGGATGAGCCCGGCCACCGAGCCGATGAGGAAGACCATCCCGATGAGGAACAGCCACCAACCGAAGATCCAGCCCACCGCAACCAGGGCCGCGGAGAACGCCGTCGGCAGCGGCCACCAGCTGTGCGGACTGAAGAAACCGACCTCACCGGCGGCGTCGGCGATTTCGCCGTCGACCAGGTCCTCGGGGCGCATGCCGGTGCGGCGGCCGGTGACCAGCGCGTAGCTCCCGATGATGATCGACATTCCGCAGGCCAGGGCGATCGCCGTGGTGCCCGTGGGGTCGTAGGACATGAACCAGTAAACGACGTCGCACAGGGCCAGGAAGACCGCGACGAAAGCGAACAGATACGCCTCGATCCGCATGGCTGCCTACCTCAACCGATTTCCGGCGTGGGACGGTGCTCGACGGCGGCCACGGCCTGCGGATAGTGCAGGTCGAAGGCCGGGCGCTCGGAACGGATCCGCGGCACCGACTCGAAGTTGTGCCGCGGCGGCGGGCACGACGTCGCCCACTCGAGCGAGTTCCCGTAGCCCCACGGATCGTCGGCGAAGACTCGGACGTTGCGGCCGCGCCAAGACCGGTAGGCGTTCCACATGAACGGGAACGTGGACGCCCCCAACAGGTAGGCGCCGATCGTCGACACCGTGTTGAGCGTCGTGAACCCGTCGCTCGGCAGGTAGGTGGGCACCCGGCGGGGCATCCCCTGGACCCCGAGCCAGTGTTGGACCAGGAACGTGAGGTGGAAGCCGACGAACAGGGTCCAGAAGTGGATCTTCCCGAGTCGCTCGTTGAGCATGGTGCCGGTCATCTTTGGCCACCAGAAGTAGAAGCCGGCGAACATCGAGAAGACGACCGTGCCGAACAGCACGTAGTGGAAGTGTGCGACCACGAAGTAGGTGTCGGTGACGTGGAAGTCGATCGGCGGGCTGGCCAGCAGCACCCCGGACAGGCCGCCGATGAGGAACGTCACGAGGAAACCGACCGCGAACAGCATCGGGGTGTCGAAGGTGATCTGGCCGCGCCACATCGTGCCGATCCAGTTGAAGAACTTCACGCCGGTCGGCACCGCGATCAGGAAGGACAGGAAGGAGAAGAACGGCAGGAGCACCGCGCCGGTCGAGAACATGTGGTGCGCCCACACCGTAATCGACAGACCGGCGATCGAGGTCGTCGCGAAGACGAGCCCCTTGTAGCCGAACAGCGGCTTGCGGCTGAACACGGGCAGGACCTCGGTGACGATCCCGAAGAACGGCAGCGCGACGATGTACACCTCGGGATGGCCGAAGAACCAGAACAGGTGCTGCCAGAGGATCGCGCCACCGTTGGCGGCATCGAACAGGTGCGCCCCGAACTTGCGGTCGAGCTCCAGGCCGAGCAGCGCGGCGGTGAGCACGGGAAACGCGACGAGCACCAACACGCTGGTCAGCAGGATGTTCCAGGTGAAGATCGGCATCCGGAACATGGTCATGCCGGGCGCGCGGAGGCAGAAGATCGTCGTGATGAAGTTGACCGCGCCGAGGATGGTGCCGAGCCCGGCGATGACGAGCCCGAGGATCCACAGGTCGCCGCCGACCCCCGCGGAGTGCACCGCGTTGGTCAGCGGCGAGTAGGCATACCAGCCGAAGTCCGCGGCCCCGCCCGGGGTGAGGAAGCCGGACAGCACGATCAGCCCGCCGAACAGGAACAGCCAGTACGAGAACATGTTCAGCCGGGGGAACGCCACGTCCGGTGCGCCGATCTGCAGCGGCATGATCTCGTTGGCGAAGCCCACGAAAAGCGGCGTGGCGAAGAGCAGCAGCATGATCGTGCCGTGCATCGTGAACAGCTGGTTGTACTGCTCGTTCGACACGAAGTTGTTGCTCGGGCGGGCCAGCTGGGTTCGCATGAGCTCCGCGAGCAGGCCGCCGACCAGGAAGAACCCGAACGAGGTGATCAGGTAGAAGTGCCCGATCACCTTGTGGTCGGTGCTGGTGATCCAGTTGACGATCCGCCGACCCGGTTCGACCACGACGCGCCGTTGCCCGACCCGGGGGCCGGCCTCGATGTAGGTCACTGCGCGCCCCCGTAGCCGCTGCCGGTGCCGGTCGCCGAGCTGGAGCTGGACGAGACCAACGTATACATCGGATTCGTGCCGCTCGCGGCGAGTGCCTTCGTCTGCTGGAGAAAGGTCTGGTACTGCGGCCAGGTGACCGCGTGGACCTCGAACCGCATCAGCGCATGGTCCACGCCGCACAGCTCGGTGCACTTGCCCTGGAACCAGCCGGTCTGCGTGACCGTGACCTCGAACCGGTTCTCCCGGCCGGGGATCACGTCCCGCTTGAACAGGAACGGGATCACCCAGAACGAGTGCACGACGTCCGGCGAGGTCTCCACGAACTGGATGGTCTTGCCGACCGGGATCGTCAACGTCGGGTCCTGCCCGGGCCGACCGGTGATCTGCAGGCCCTGACCTTCATAGTTGAACTGCCAGTCCCACTGGAACCCGACGACGTGGATCGTCACGTCCGGGTTCGCGGACAGGTTGTCCTCGAAGTTCTCGTCGATGACCGTGAAGTAGAACAGGATCGAAACGATCACCATGGGCACGACGGTGTAGACGATCTCGATCGGCAGGTTGTAGCGCACCTGTCGGGGCAGTTCGTCGCTGCGCTTGCGGTAGGCGAAGCTCGCGAACAGGATGAGTAACAGGACGAACGCCCCGACCAGCAGCGCCGCGAGCAGCCCGCCCTGCCACAGCTTGAGGATCCGCTTGCCCTGCACCGTGACCGGGGCCGGCCAACCGCCGCGCGCCCACACCGCCGCGTTGCACCCGGCGAGGCTCAGGCCGACCAGCGCGAGGAGACCGAGCCGGGCCACCAGTCGCGGGGCCGACCAGCGCCTCGCCGTCGAGCGGGTCGGTGCCACGTTCGCCTTCCTCGGCCGGACGGAGTCGGTCATCCGGCGGCAACCCTAACGCAGCCCGGGCCGGTGCCCCGCTGGGGGTGGGGCGCTAGTTTTCGGGCGTGTCCGGCTACCTCGATGCAGCATCGGCGGTCCCGCTGCATCCGGCCGCCCGGGCGGCGTTGGAGCGCGCCCTGGCCGAGGGATGGACCGACCCCGCCCGGCTGTACGGGGCCGCCCGGCGGGTCCGGATCCGGCTCGACGAGGCGCGCGCCACGGTCGCCCGCGCACTCGGCGCCGAGCCGGAGGAGGTGAGCTTCACCGCCTCCGGAACCCAGGCCAACCACCTCGCAGTGCTCGGCGCCGCGGCCGGCCGGTGGCGGGCGGGCCGCCGGATCGTCGCCGGCGCGGTCGAGCACTCCAGCGTCCTCGCGGCCGCCGACCGACTGGCGAACGATCCGGCCGTCGCCGTCGACCTGATCGGGGTGGACCACACCGGCCGCGTCGACGTCGAGGCCTTCCGCGCGGCCCTAGGCCCGGACACCGCGCTCGCCTGCCTACAGACCGCGAACCATGAGGTCGGCACCCTTCAGCCGGTAGAGGAGATCTCGCCCGGGTGCGCGGCGGCAGGTGTCCCGTTGCTGATCGACGCCGCCCAGTCGGTGGGCCGCGTTCCGGTGGACGTGGACCGGCTCGGTGCCGGGCTGCTCACGGCGAGTGCCCACAAGTGGGGCGGTCCACCGGGCGTCGGGATCCTCGTGGTGCGGCGTGGGGTGCGGTGGCGCTCACCGTTGCCCTCGGACGAACGGGAAAACGGTCGGGTGCCGGGGGCGGAGAACGTGCCCGCGATCCTCGCCGCCGCCGCCGCCCTGGATGCCCGCCTCGGCGAGATGGAGGCGGAAGGCACCCGGCTGCGCCGCCTCGTCGACCGGATCCGCGGCACAGTGCTCGACCGGATCCCGGACGTCGAGATCCTCGGCGACCCGGTCCGGCGGCTCCCGCACCTGGTGACGTTCTCCTGCCTCTACGTCGAGGGCGAGGCGTTGCTCGGCGAGCTGGACCGGGCCGGCTTCGCGGTGTCTTCCGGCTCCTCGTGCACCGCGGCCACCCGAAGCCCGTCGCACGTCCTCGAGGCGATGGGTGCCCTGACCCACGGCAACATCCGGGTGTCGCTGCACGCCGGCACGGACGACGCGGACGTCGACCGGTTCCTCGACCTTCTGCCGGTAGCCGTCGCCCGGCTGCGCCGCATCGCCGGCGCGGATCGGCTGTGATGGCCGACCTCACCCTGGACACCCGCGGCCGGCGGTGCCCGTTCCCGGTCATCGAGCTGGCCCGCCGGATCGGCGAGCTCGCCCCCGGTGACGTCGTAGCCGTCGTCTCCGACGACGCCGCCGCCGGCCCGGACATCCGCGCCTGGTGCCGTCTCCGGGGGCAGGACTACGTCGGCGCCGAGGAGGAGCCGCCCGGCGCCGTCACGTACCGGGTGCGCCGGCGCTGACCCCGACCAGGTGCGGGCGCACCTCGTCCGCGGCGGCCGGCCCGTAGTTCTCCCCGAGTCGCTCCAGGAAGCGGGCCGGCTCGACGTCGTACTCCTGCGTACCGACGGTTTCCAGCACGAGGGTGGCCAGCAGGCAGCCCACCTGAGCCGAGCGCACGTGGTCGAGCTGCCAGCCCCGCGCGCTCAGGTAGCCGGCCCGGAAGGCGTCGCCGACCCCGGTCGGATCGGCCTTGCGCAGCTCCGCGGCGGTCGGCACCTGGATCGGCTGGCCGGCTCGGAAGTCGATGACCACCCCCGCTGCCCCCTGGGTCGTGACCCGAACCCCGACCCGGTCGAGGACCTCGGCCGAGGACCAGCCGGTCTTGTCGAGCAGCAGGGCCAACTCGTACTGGTTGGTGAACAGGTAGGCGGCCCCGTCGACCAACCGGCGGATCTGGTCACCATCGAGGCTGGACAGCTGTTGGGACGGGTCGGCGACGAATGCCAGCCCCTCGCCGCGGCACTCGTCGGTGTGGCGGAGCATGGCTTCGGGATCGTTGGGGCCGATGACCACGAGGTCGAGACCGCCGAGCCGTCGGCCGACCGGGGAGAGCGCGATCTCCCTGGCCTCCGCCATGGCCCCGGGGTAGAACGAGGCGATCTGGTTCTGGTCCCGGTCGGTGGTGCACAGGAACCGGGCGGTGTGCGCCACCTCGGACACGTGCACGCTGGACGTGTCGACCCCGTGCCGGTCCAGCCAGGAGCGGTAGTCATCGAAGTCGGCGCCGACCGCGCCGACCAGGGCGGGGCGGCCCCCGAGCTGGGCCATCCCGTAGCAGATGTTCGCGGCGACCCCCCCGCGGCGCACCACCAGCTCGTCCACGAGGAACGACAGCGACACGTGTCCGAGCTGATCGGGCAGCAACTGGTCGGCGAAACGACCGGGGAAGGTCATCAGATGGTCGGTGGCGATCGAGCCGGTGACCGCGACACGCACGCGTTACTCCTCGAGGCTGGCTGCCGCGAGCGTAACGACCCCGGCCGGGGCGTCCGCCCGGGGCTCGGCCGGAAACGGGCGAAACTACCGCTGGGTAGGGCTATCCGACGCGGACGTCGGCTCCTACTGTGGGTAGACAACCGGAGCGCCGCCCACGGCCGAAGGAGCCTTTCCGTCCATGACCACGCATCGCCAGATGCCGTCCGAAGTCGAGCCGGATGCCTTGATCGACCTCGTCGCCGACTGCGCCGAGATGCCGCCGGCGATGCTGCGCGGCGTCCGGGGTCGCCTCCCGCTGCCCACCCCCCGCCAGGTCGTCGACCTCGGCGAGCTGCTCACCGACCGCGTGATCCGGCTCGCCGACCGGGCCCAGACCTACCTCTGACCGGGCCTACCTCTGACCGGGCCTACCTCTGACCGGGCCGACCTCTGACCGGGCCGACCGGGGCCTAGCCGCCGGTCAGTGGAACGAGTCGCCGCAGGCGCACGAACCGCCGGCGTTCGGGTTGTCGATCGTGAAGCCCTGCTTCTCGATGGTGTCCACGAAGTCGATGACCGCGCCGCTGAGGTAGGGCCCGCTCATCCGGTCGATCACCACGGACACGCCGCCGAAGTCGACGACGCTGTCACCGTCGAGGCTGCGCTCGTCGAAGAACAGCTGGTAGCGCAGGCCGGAGCAGCCACCGGGCTGAACGGCGACCCGCAGCGCCAGGTCGGCGCGCCCCTCCTGCTCGAGCAGCGTCTTGACCTTGCCTGCCGCTGCATCGGTGAGAACCACGGTCTGCGGCGCGGTGTCCTGCACGGTCATCTGTGTCGCTCCTGCTCGTCGGCCCATCTTCCACTTCAACGACGGATCGCCCCGCCCGATTCCGTGGCGCTCATCGTCCCACATGCCCGGCGCCTTCGCCGGACTAGTCGACCGGTTCGGGCATCGACCATATGCGACGATCACGGGGTGACGACAGTCGAAGCGCGAACCGCGCTGCCGCTGTTCGTCCTCGGGCAGGAGGCGGCGGCGGAGGTCGAGCTCGGCACCGACTGCCCCGGCGAACTCCCCCCCGCGTCCGATCCGTCCCTGGTCGAGCGGGCCCGGGTGGCGAAGGCCGCCCTGGGCGAGCGGGTGTTCATCCTCGGGCATCACTACCAGCGGGACGAGGTCATCGCTTTCGCCGATGTCACCGGCGACTCGTTCCGCCTGGCCCGGGAGGCCGCCGGACGCCCGCAGGCGGACTACGTCGTGTTCTGTGGCGTGCATTTCATGGCCGAGTCCGCGGACATCCTCACCGCCGACCACCAGCAGGTGGTCCTTCCCGACCTGGCCGCCGGCTGCTCCATGGCGGACATGGCCCGCCTCGACGACGTCGAGGACTGCTGGGACAACCTCGCCGACGCCGGTATCGACGACTCGACCGTGCCGGTGACCTACATGAACTCGGCGGCCGACATCAAGGCGTTCACCGGCCGGCACGGCGGCACCGTGTGCACCTCGTCCAACGCCGGCCGGGCGCTACGCTGGGCCTTCGAGCGCGGCGAGCGGGTGCTGTTCCTCCCCGACCAGCACCTCGGGCGGAACACCGCGGTCCGAGACCTCGGACTCGACCTCGACGACTGCGTGGTCTACGACCCGCATCGGCCCGGCGGCGGGGCCACCGCGGCGGAGCTACGCCGTGCCCGGATGATCCTCTGGCGCGGCCACTGCTCGGTGCACGGCCGGTTCGGGGTCGAGGCGGTGAACGAGGTCCGGGCCCGAGTCCCGGGTGTGCAGGTTCTCGTCCACCCGGAGTGCCGGCACGAGGTGGTGAACGCGGCCGACCTGGTGGGCTCCACCGAGTTCATCATCCGCACGGTCGAGGCGGCCCCGCCCGGCTCACGATGGGCGATCGGCACGGAGCTCAACCTCGTGCAGCGGCTCGCGGCGAACCACCCGGAGCAGACCATCGTCTTCCTCGACCGAACCGTCTGCTTCTGCTCGACGATGAACCGGATCGACCTGCCACATCTCGTCTGGGCCCTCGAATCCCTCGCCTCGGGTCGGCTGGTCAACCGGATCCGGGTGGACGATCGGACCGCCACCGAGGCCCGTGCGGCGCTCGAGCAGATGCTCGCCCTGCCCTGACCACGGTTACAGGCCGGGTGCCCCGTAGACCGGGAACCAGCGGGTCAGGTCCTCCTCGACCTTGAGGTCGGTGCCGATGGCCGCCCGGATCTCGAGTTCGAGTGCGTTGTCCCGCCGTTCCGGTCCGGTCGGCGCAAACGGGTACCACGTCCCCCGCTTGAACAGGTACACCAGGCCGAGCTTGCGGCTGCCGTCACCGAACGCGACCACCGTGCACAGCAACGCCGGGCCGAACCCGGCGTCGGCGATCGTCGAGTTCGCGGCATGCAGATCGGTGACGAGGGCCTCGACATCGACCGGCTGGGTGTGGCGGACCAGCCAGGTGAACCCGAAGGCGTCGGCTGTCTCGTCGAACTTGCCGGAGTCGAGGGCGAGCAACTTCTCGACCTCGTCACGCAGCCCGGCGAACGCCCCGCCCTCCGGGGATTTGAAGCAGACCGCGCCAACGCCGGTGGGGGTGAACGCGGTGCCGGCCTCGAGGGTGATCGCGGCGGACGGGACCGCGAACAGCTGGTCGAGATCGGGCTGGGCGGCCTTCGACCGGCCGAGAAGAACGTCGAGGAAACCCACTAGACCGGCTGGCCGAGCTGCTGCGAGATGTGCGCCAGCTGGCGCAACCGGACCTCCAGCGAGGGGTGGGTGGAGAACAACGACGAGATGCTGAACCCCTGGGACAGCGCCGGCGCGAAGAAGAACGCGTTGAAGGCCTCAGCGTGGCGCAGGTCGCGCGACGGGATCCGGGACATCTCGCCCGTGACCTTGGTCAGCGCGGACGCGAGCGCGGAGGGCCGGCCGGTGAGCAGCGCCCCGGAGCGGTCCGCGGACAGCTCCCGGTAGCGCGAGAGCGCGCGGGTGAGCACGAACGAGATCGCGTAGATGACCATGGAGAACAGCAGCACGACGAAGACCACGGCGACGCCGCCACCCTGGTCGTTGTTGTTGGAGCGGCGGTTGAACCCACCGAACATCTCCGAGTACAGCGCGAACCGGGTGACGAACCCGGCGGCCACGCCGAGGAACGAAGCCACCGTCATCACCGCGACGTCCCGGTGCGCGACATGGGAGAGCTCGTGGGCGAGCACCCCTTCGAGCTCCTCGGTGTCGAGCCGGCGCAGGATCCCGGTGGTGGCGCAGACCACGGCCCGTTTCGGGCTGCGGCCGGTGGCGAAGGCGTTCGGCAGGTCGACGTCGGCGATCGCGACCGCCGGCTTCGGCATGTCGGCGAGGGCGCAGAGCCGGTCGACCACCGCATGCAGCTGCGGCGCCTCCTCCGGGGTCACGATCCGCCCGTTCATCGAGAACAGCGCGATCCGGTCGGAGAACCAGTACTGGCTGAACAGCAGGACGACGGCGATCACGAGGACGAGTCCGAGCTGGACATGCGCCAGCAGCAGGGCGGTGATTACGACGGCGTAGAGGGCGCCGAGGAGGAACGCGGTCACGACCATCCTGGTCGCGAGCCCGCGATCCTGCGGGAAGCGGTTGCGTGCCACGGCCGGCCTAACCCGCGACCAGGCCCTCGTCACCGAGGAGCTCGCGGACCTCGGCGAGCCCGGCGTCGGCGGAGGGGAGGACGAGATCGGAGGGGACCAGCAGGTCGTCGGCGAGTGGCGTGCCCAGCTGGCGGACCCGGTCGAGCAGCGCTGCGTGCGCCGCCCGGAAGGCGGCCTCGTCGTCGGCTTCGACCGCACGGAGCAAGGCGTTGTCGAGGGAGTTCAGTTCGTCGACCTCGGATTCGTCGACCTCGACCTGGCCCTCGCCGAGGATGCGGACGATCATGACGAGCCCTCGGGCTGCGCGGCCGGCGCACCGGATGACTCGATCGCCGCCGCCGGTGTGCCGCTGCCAACCGCACCCTTGAGCTTCGCCAGCTCGAGTTCGACGTCGGACTGCGAGGACATCCGGTCGAGCTCGCTCTGGATGTCGTCCTTGGTCGTGCCGCTGGCGTCCTCGAGCGCCCCCGAGGCGATCAGCTCGTCGAGGGCACCGGCCCGGGCCTGGAGCTGAGCGGTCTTGTCCTCGGCGCGCTGCATGGCCAGGCCGACGTCGCTCATCTCCTCGGAGATGCCGGAGAACGCCTCCCCGATCTTCGTCTGCGCCTCCGCCGCGGTGTAGGTCGCCTTGATCGTCTCCTTCTTCGTCCGGAAGGAGTCGACCTTGGTCTGCAGCCGCTGGCTGGCGAGGGTCAGCTTCTCCTCCTCGGCCTGGAGCTGCGCGTGCTGCGTCTCGAGGTCGGAGACCTGCGAGGTGACCGCGGAACGGCGGCTCAGCGCCTCCCGGGCCAGGTCGTCGCGACCGGCGGCGACCGCCTGGCTGGCCTGCGCCTGAAGCTTGTCCCCCGAGGCCTGGAGTTGCTGCATCTGAAGTTCGATGCGCTTGCGGCTGGTCGCGACGTCGGCGACCCCCCGGCGCACCTTCTGGAGCAACTCCAGCTGCTTCTGATAGGAGTAGTCCAAGGTTTCGCGCGGGTCCTCCGCACGGTCGAGCGCCTTGTTCGCTTTGGCCTTGAAGATCAAGGCGATTCGTCGCGTGATGGCCATGCCCGCTCAACGCCCTTCGATCGCGGTTCGTGCCTCCAGCCTAAGCGACGATGGCGGCCCGTACCCTGGCAGCCGTGGGGCTTCTGCGCAGAACGACCGAACCCGGGCCGGCGGTAGAGGTCGCCCCGGCGCCGGCGCAACCGCCGGTCGGCAAGGGTCGGCCGACCCCGAAGCGCCGGGAAGCCGAGCGCACCCGCCGGGCCGCCGTCCCCGCCCCGGCCACCCGGCGCGAGGCCTACCGCCGGCGGCGGAGCGAGATCAAAGGCGAGCGGCGGACGATGCGCCGGGCACTGGCGACCGGCGACGAGAAGAACCTGCCGCCGCGCGACGCGGGGCCGGTCCGACGCCATGTCCGGGACGTCGTGGACTCCCGGCGCAATGTCGGCGGCCTTGTGCTCATGGTGGTCGTGGTGGCCCTCGCACTCGGCCGGATCCGATCCGCAACCGGGCAGTCCGTGGTCTTCCTGGGCGAGCTCGCGGTCGTCGTGCTGCTCGTCGTCGACATGGTCTTTCTGGTCCGCCGGGTGAAGCGGGAGGTCCGGTCCCGGTTCGGCGACGGCGAGGTTCGCGGGGTCGCCCCGTACGCGGTGATGCGCGCCATGCAGTTCCGGCGGCTGCGGATGCCGCCACCGCGGGTCAAGCGCGGCGCTGACCTGCCCTGATCATTCCGGCATCCGCAGGCTCATCGGCCCGTACACCAGCCGGTCCCCCTCGAGCAGGCTCACCTGGTCCACCCCCGCGTCGAACAGCTCCCGCCAGATCTCGCCGAGCCAGCTCTCGGCGTCCGACCGGGTGGCGAAAGGCTCCGCCCGGGGCGCCCCCGGCGGGTCGAGCTCCGCGCCGTCGGGCGCCTGGTAGCGCCAGGTCCATGCCATCACGCCTCCTCCTCCGGGCCGGCCAACCGGGCCACGATGCGGTCGACGATCTCGCCCGGCTCCGCCCGGTCCACGTCGACGACGAGGGCGGCGGCCGAGCGGTAGAGCACCGCGCGCCCGGCATAAAGGCCGGTCAGCACGGGCAGCGGGTCGGCATCGAGCCAGGGCCGGTCCCCGCCGGAACCGACCCGGGCGGCGAGCGTGGCCAGGCCGGCGCGCAGCCACACGACGAAGCCGCCGGCCGCAAGCCGGGCCGGGGCCTCGGGCTGCTCGATCGCGCCCCCGGCAACCGCGGCGATCACCGGTGGCGGGGCGCTCAGGGCGGCGTCGAGCGCAGCCGCCTCGCGGCCGCGCAGCACGAGCGCACCGTCCGCGTCGAGAACGGCCCGGGTCGTCCGGCCAGCGGCCAGCGCGACCAGTTCGTCGTTGTCGAGGTACGGCCACCCGGTGCGCTCGCCGAGCAGGCGACCCACGGTGGTCTTGCCGGCCCCCATCATCCCGACGAGCAGCACCCGGCGCGGGATCACGTCGGCGACCGGTCGACGAACGGCGGGCGGGACACCCGCATGGTGGACGGTCGGCCGCGCACGTCGACCAGGACGTCGTCGCCTTCCCGCACGCCGGCGTCCAGCAGGGCGAGGCCGATCCCGATCCGCCGGGTCGGAGAGAAGGTGCCGCTGGTGACGAAGCCGAGCGGCGCACCGTCCGCGGCGGTCACCGCCATCCCGGGTCGCGGAATACCGCGGTCCAGCGCGAGCAGGCCACGCAGCAGCCGGGCGGGCCCGCGCTCCCGCTCGACCCGGAGTGCGCCAGCCCCCCAGAACCGGGGCTTGTCCCAGCCAACCGCCCAACCGGCCCGGGCCTGGACCGGCGTGACGTCGAGGGAGATGTCCTGGCCGTGCAGCGGGTAGCCCATCTCCGTCCGCAGGGTGTCCCGGGCGCCGAGCCCGCAGGGCAGACCGTCTCGGGCGGTGGCGGCGGCGACGAGGCCCGCCCACAACGCCGGGGTGTCCGCCCACGCCGGAAGCAACTCGTAACCCGGCTCGCCGGTGTAGCCGGAGCGGCAGACGATGACCGGGCCGCCCCGGTACTCCGCCACCACGAACGACATGTACGGGTGGTCCGCCGGCAACCCCAGGTCGCCGAGAACCGCGGCGGCGGCGGCACCCTGGACGGCGAGCACGCCGTAGCTCTGGTGGGCGTCGCGCACGTCGACGCCCGGCGGGGCCGCCCCCGACAGCCGGCGGACCACCTCGGCGGTGTTCGCGGCGTTCGGGACGAGGAGGACCTCCGCCGGGTCGCGCAGGTAGACGATCAAGTCATCGACGATCCCGCCGGTGGCGTCGTCGCAGCACATCGTGTACTGCGCCTGACCGGGCCGGATCCGGCCCAGGTCGTTGGTCAGGCAGCCGTTGACGAAGTCGGCGGCCCCGGGGCCGGTCACCGACGCCTTCCCCAGATGGCTCACGTCGAACACGCCCACCGAACCGCGGACGGCGGCGTGCTCGCGGAGGACCCCGCCACCGGGGAACTCGAGCGGCATCAACCAACCGCCGAACTCGGCGAGCTTCGCGCCGGCCGCGACGTGCTGCTCGTGCAGCGGCGAACGGTGCGGGCTGGTCACCGCAGCGACGCTACCGCGCAGCCCGCCGGGCGTCGGCAAACCCGTCTACGATCTCTGCTGACCAGATTCCGGACGACGACGGGGACCGCTCGTGACCACGCTCCGCCTGAACAGCACCGACCCGACCGAAGTCACGTCGGATGCCCTGATCATCGGGATCACGCGGGGCGGCGACGGCCGCCCCGCGCTGGCCGGTGGCGCGCCGGGGGTGGACAAGGCGTTCCGGGGCGGTCTGCGGTCCGCGCTGCGCGGGCTCGGGGCCACCGGCCGGGCCGAGGAGGTGACCAAGCTGGCGAGTCTCGGTGCGATCGGCGCGGGCACCCTGATCGCCGTCGGACTCGGCGACACCCCGGCAAGGGGCGCGCGGATCCCGGCCGACACGCTGCGCCGGGCGGCCGGAGCGGCGGCCCGGGCCCTCGCCGGGACCCGGAGCGCGGCCACCACGCTCGCGCTGGTAAACGGCGACACGGCAGACGTCCGCCCGGTCGCCGAGGGCCTGCTGCTCGGCGGCTACGCCTTCCGCCGCTTCCGCAGCGCGGCGTCCGCGGCACAGGCGAAGTCGCCGCTACAGACGGCGACCGTGCTGGTCGACCAGCCCCGGGACAAGGCGGTCCGAGCGGCCGTCGACCGGGCCAACGTGGTGGCGGAGTCGGTCGTGCTCTGCCGGGACCTGGTCAACACCCCACCGGCGGACCTCCACCCGGCCGACCTGGCCGCCGCCGCCCGCAACACCTGCGTACCGCTCGGCCTCGAGGTCGAAATCCTGGACGAGAAGGCTCTGGCCAAGGCCGGTTTCGGCGGCATTCTCGGCGTGGGCCAGGGGTCCGCGCACCCGCCGCGCCTGGTCCGGATCGCCCATCGGGTGGATCCGGACGCCCCCACGATCGCCATCGTCGGCAAGGGCATCACCTTCGACTCCGGCGGCCTGTCGCTCAAGCCCGCCGCGTCCATGGAGTGGATGAAGTCGGACATGGGCGGCGCCGCCGCGGTGATCGCCACCCTCGCGGCGGCGGCGCGGCTGGAGCTCGGCGTGAACGTCACCGGATGGGTGCCGACGGCCGAGAACATGCCGGGCGGCCGGGCGATCCGCCCCTCGGACGTCCTGACCATGTACGGCGGCAAGACGGTGGAAGTTCTCAACACCGACGCGGAGGGTCGGCTCATCCTCGCCGACGCCATCGTCCGGGCCGGGGAGGAGCGTCCGGACGTGATCGTGGACGTGGCGACCCTCACCGGGGCCCAGTTGGTAGCGCTCGGCTCGCGCACCTTCGCCGTGATGTCGAACTACGAGGACCTTCGCGACCAGCTGGTCGCCGCGGCCGACGGGGCCGGGGAACCGGCCTGGGCGATGCCCCTGCCCGACTACCTGCGTTCATCGCTCGACTCGGAGGTGGCGGACATCGCCAACATGGGCGATCGCAACGGAGGCATGCTCGTAGCCGGGGTATTCCTCCGGGACTTCGTCCCCGACGGCATCCGGTGGGCTCATCTCGACATCGCCGGACCGGCGTTCAACCAGGGGGACCCGTGGGGCTGCACCCCCAAGGGCGGGACGGGTTCGGCGATCCGGACCCTGATCGACTACCTGGCGAGCGTCGAACGCTGATCCGGGGGGCCGGACGCCGGGTGCGAAGATGAGCCGAGCCCAGCCGTCAGTGTCGTAGGGAGCGCCCGTGGCGAGCAGCGAATCGGCCGACCTCGTCATCCTCGGCGGCGGCAGCGGAGGCTACGCCTGCGCGCTGCGGGCGGCGGAGCTCGGCAAGACGGTCATCATGATCGAGAAGGACAAGGTCGGCGGCACCTGCCTGCACCGCGGCTGCATCCCCACGAAGGCCCTGCTGCATGCGGCCGAAGTTGCCGACCAGACCCGGGAGAGCGCATCGGTCGGCGTGAACGCGACGCTCGAGGGCATCGACATGGCCGGGGTGAACAGCTACAAGGACAAAGTCGTCGGCCGGCTGTTCAAGGGTCTGCAGGGCCTGGTGAAAAGCCGCGGGATCACCACCGTCGAGGGCAGCGGCCGGCTGGTCGGTCCGGACACGGTGCAGGTCGGCGACGAGCCCTATCGCGGCGCCCACGTGGTGCTGGCCACCGGGTCCTACTCGCGCAGCCTCCCCGGTCTCGACATCGACCATCAGCGGATCATCACCAGCGAGGACGCGCTGACCCTCGACCGGGTGCCGGGGTCGGCGGTCGTGCTCGGTGGCGGCGTGATCGGGGTCGAGTTCGCGTCCATCTGGCGCTCCTTCGGTGCCGAGGTGACGATCGTCGAGGCCCTGCCGCACCTGCTCCCGCTCGAGGACGAGTCCAGTTCGAAGCTGCTCGAGCGGGCCTTCCGCAAGCGCGGGATCGGGTTCAAGATCGGAACGAGGTTCGCCGACGCGAAGGTCACCGACGCCGGCGTCACGGTCACGCTCGAGGGCGGCGAGACGCTCGAGGGCGAGCTGCTGCTCGTCGCGGTCGGCCGGGGGCCGGTCTCCGACGGGCTCGGTTTCGAGGAGGTCGGCGTCGGGATGGACCGCGGGTTCGTCACGGTGGACGAACACTGCCGGACCTCGGTGGACGGGATCTACGCGGTGGGCGACGTCCGGCCCGGGCTCCAGCTGGCTCACGTCGGGTTCGCCGAAGGAATCATGGTCGCCGAGGAGATCGGCGGACTGAACCCGCCGACCGTCGACTACGTCAACGTTCCGAAGATCACCTACTCGGAGCCCGAAGTCGCCTCGGTCGGCCTGACCTCGGCGCAAGCCGCCGAACGCGGGTACGAGACGGTCGAGGTCACCTACGACCTGGCCGGCAACGGTCGGTCGCAGATCCTGCAGACCGCCGGTGCGGTCAAGGTGGTCGCGGCAAAGGACGGCCCGGTCCTCGGCGTCCACATGGTCGGTTCGCGGGTCGGTGAGCTGATCGCCGAAGCCCAGCTCATCACCAACTGGGAGGCGCTGCCGTCCGAGGTCGCGCAGCTCATCCATCCCCATCCGACGATGTCAGAGGCGGTCGGCGAAGCGCACCTGGCGCTCGCCGGCAAGCCCCTGCACACGCACGGCTGACCGAGTCGAAGGAGCCCGAGCCGGCTATGGCCACCTCAGTCACGATGCCCCGCCTCGGAGAGAGCGTCACCGAGGGGACGGTCACCCGCTGGCTGAAGAAGGAGGGCGAGCGGGTCGAGGTCGACGAGCCGCTGCTCGAGGTCTCCACGGACAAGGTCGACACCGAGATCCCCTCCCCGGCGGCCGGCGTGCTCACCTCGATCAAGGTGGCGGAGGACGAGACCGTCGAGGTCGGCGCCGAGCTGGCGGTCATCGACGGGGGTGCGCCGGCCGAGGAGGAGAAGCCGGCGGCCGAGGAGAAGCCGGCGGCCGAGGAGAAGCCGGCGGCCGAGGCGGAGAAGCCGGCGGCCGAGGCGGAGAAGCCGGCGGCCGAGGCGGAGAAGCCGGCGGCCGAGGCGGAGAAGCCGGCGGCCGAGGCGGAGAAGCCGGCGGCCGAGGCGGAGAAGCCG
>DATLTS010000026.1 GCA_035533475.1 Mycobacteriales bacterium
GAAGGCCTGAACTCACGCATCCAAGCGATCCGCGTCTCAGCCCGGGGGTACCGCAATCGCGAGCACTTCAAGACCGCGATCTACTTCCACCTCGGCGGGTTGCAGCTTTACCCTCAAACCCACGGACTTCCCGGATGAGCCACTTTAACGAGCCCTCGCTTCGCGAGGGACCCCCGCGCCGGGGTTGCGCACGGCTCGCGCGCCGACCGGCTCGACGGCCACCGGTGTCGTGAAGCCGAGGTTGAGCCAGAGCACGGCGAGCCACAGCGCGGTGGCGCAGGCGATGTGGACGATGATCAGCCCGGGCGGTAGGTCCAGGAAGTATTGGGCGTATCCGACCGCGACCTGGACGCCGAGCAGCCCGAGGAGCCAGTGCGCCCGGCGGCGAACGTGCGCGGGTGCGCCGGCGATCCGCAGCGCGAACGCGGTGGCGACGACGAGACCGGTGAGGAACAGCGCCGCGTCGGCATGCAGCTGGGTCACCCGCTCGAGCGGCAGGTGCAGCCGGGCGGCGTGTGGCGCACCGGAGTGCGGGCCCGCCCCGGTCACGAATGTCCCCAGCACCAGCACCAAGCCGGCAGTCGCCGCGAGCAGCCGGCCGAGCCAGACCAGCTCGGGGCGGACCAGCAGCGGCAGCCCGGGTGCCCAGTCGGGATCGGCCCGCCGGTAGAGCACGATCGCGTTCCAGACGACGAGCATCGACACCAGGAAGTGGGCCATCACCCAGCCGGGCGAGAGCTTGTAGATGACGGAGAGGCCACCGATGACCGCCTGCCCGGCGACCCCGAGCACCAGGCCGCCGGCCCCGAGGGTCAGGTCCACCCTCCGCGGCCGCCGCAGCACGGCGCCGAGGAACGTGACCCCGACCAGCACGCTGACCCCGACGGTGATCATCCGGTTCACGAACTCGACCAGGGCGTGGTAGCTCGTCGGCGCGACGTAGGACGTCGCGGTGCAGCGCGGCCAGGTCGGGCAGCCGAGGCCGGAGTTCGTCAGCCGGACCGCACCGCCGGTGACGACGATGGCGGCGAGCACCAGCGTGGTGACGAGCGCGAGCCGCCGGAACGCGGTCGGGGACATCCGCCGATCGTACGGGCGGCTCATCCGGCGGGGGCCAGCTCCTCGAGCAGCCCGAGCAGCCTTTCGAGCGCGGCCACCGGATCGGCCGATGGCGAACCGATCTCCGGGTCGAAGTTGAGGTCGAGGAAGATCTCGTCGACCCCCGCCTCGGCGTATGCGGCCAGGTCCGCGCGGATCTGGGGCACGCTGCCGTGCAGCGGCGGCCGGTCCCCGGCGGTGGCTCCGGTTCGCAGTCGCGTCACGCCGCGGCTCACGACCCGCACCTGCCGCCCCTGCTCCGCGGCCAGCCGGCGGACTTCCCGGACGCCGGTCGCGACACCGTCGAGGCGGGCTGCGCTCGCCGTCACCCATCCGTCGCCGAGGGTCGCGGCCCGCCGCCAGGCCGCCGGGCTGTTGCCGCCGATGAGCAGCGGTGGCCGTGGACGCTGCACGGGTCCGGGACCGACGTGGGATGGGGGCAGCCGGTAGAACTCGCCGTCGAACTCGACCGGCTCGTCGCCGGCGGTGAGCACGGCGTCGAGGCAGCGGAGGAACTCGTCGAGCCGCCGGCCACGCGCCGGGTACGGCACCCCGGAGGCCTCGAACTCGGCGCGGGACCAGCCGAGGCCGACACCCGCGTCCAGCCTTCCGGCGGAGAGCACGTCGAGACTGGCGAACAGCTTCGCGAGCATCGCCGGCGAGTAGAACAAGCCGTTGACGACGGCGACTCCGAGCCGGATCCGGTGCGTGACCGCGGCTGCGAAACCCAGCGAGACCAGGGGATCGAGAACGCTGCGGTAGACGATCGGCCAGCTCCCGTCCGGCGTCGCCGGGCTGACGTCGAGCGGCGGCCCACCGTAAAGCAGCCGCTGGAACGTCCATAGCGACCGGTAGCCGAGTTCCTCGGCCCGGCGGGCGACCGTCGCCAGCGCCTCCGGGTTGGCCCATGCTCCGGAGGTCGGAAGCGCGACACCTAGTTCCACGTCACTCCCATCGGAAGGTGGCCGCGGCGAGACCGAGTCCGCCGAGCGCCCACGCCAGCAGGATCAACCAGTCGTGCGCGGGAACCGCGACCCCGGCGCCCAGCACCGACCGCAGGCCGCCGGCCAGGGCCGAGATGGGCAGGTATCCGAGCACCGAACGCATCCCGCTCGGGAACCGGGTGAGCGGGAAGACCACCCCGCCCAGCGCCAGCAGGACGAGGTAGACGAGGTTGGCGGCGGCGAGCGTCGCCTCCGCCCGCAGCAGGCCCGCCATCAGCAGCCCGAGCCCGCTGAACGCCGCGGTCGCGAGCAGGAGCAGTCCGACGACCGGGGGCGCCGAGCCGTGCGGGGACCAGCCGAGGATCAACCCCACGCCCACCAGCAGGACGACCTGCAACAGCTCGACCGCGCCGACCGCCAACGTCTTCGCGACGAGCAGCGCCCACCGGGGGAGCGCGGTCGCGCCGAGCCGCTTGAGGACCCCGTACCGCCGTTCGAAGCCCACCGCGATGGCCTGCCCGGTGAAGGCGGTGGACAGCACCGCGAGGCCGAGGACGCCCGGGACGAGGAAGTCGACCCGGCGGCCCGGCAGGGCGACCAGGGGGGTCTCGGCGAACAGGACGAGCAGCAACGTGGGGATGGCGACGGTCAGCAGCAGCTGCTCGCCGCTGCGCAGGAGCAGCCGCAACTCCATCCCGGCCTGGGCGCGGATCATCCGCGCCAGCGGGGCGGGGCCGGGCCGCGGGACGAATGAACCCGCGGCGAGCGCCGTCACGGCTGCTTCCCGGTCAGCCCGAGAAACACGTCCTCGAGCGAACGGCCGCCGACTTGCAGCTCCTCGAGCAGCACCCCCCGCTGCGCGCACCACGCGGTGAGCGCGGCGACCAGGCCCGGGTCGGCCGGTCCGCTCACCGTGTAGTGCCCGGCCGGCGACTCGACGACCTCACGTCCGGCCGGCAGCATCTCCGACACGGCCAGCCCCGGTGTCGCTCGGAACCGCAGCTCGCCGTCGCTGGTGGAGGTCAGCTCCGTCGGCGAGCCACTCGCGACGACCCGACCCGCGTCGACGATGACGATCCGATCGGCCAGCCGCGCGGCTTCGGCCATGTTGTGCGTCGTGAGCAGCACGCTCACCCCGTCTGCCCGCAACGTCTCGATCAGCTCCCAGACGGTCACCCGACCCGCGACGTCGAGCCCGGCGGTCGGCTCGTCGAGGATGACGAGTTCGGGACGTCCGACGACGGCCATCGCGAGGGACAACCGTTGCCGCTCTCCACCGCTGAGACTCCTCAACGGGGCCGCTCCCACCCGCGCCAATCCGAGTGCATCCAGGAGGGCGTCCGGCTGGATCGGGTCGCGGGCGAACGCGGCGACGAGGCGGAGCATTTCCCGGGCCCGGGCACCCGGATAGCCGACCCCGTCCTGCAACATGACCCCGATCCGCGGGTGCAGGCGGCCCCCGTCGGTCGCCGGGTCGAGTCCGAGGACCCGGACCCGGCCGGAGTCCGCGCGGCGGAAGCCCTCGCAGATCTCGACCGTCGTCGTTTTCCCGGCGCCGTTCGGACCGAGCAGGGCGGTCACCGCGCCACGGGCCGCGGTCAGCGACAGGCCGGCCACCGCCGCGGTGGAGCGGTAGCTCTTGACCAGGTCAACTATCTCGACCGCCGGCTCGTGCACGCGCCGAGTCTAGGAACGGCCGGGGCGGACCCCGGTGTTTGCCCTGTCCCCCGAATTACGTCACAATGAGCTTGTGAAAAACATGGCCGTCTCGCCGGCGGACCGGCGGACCCGCGTCCGGGTCGCGCGGCTGCTGCTCGAACGCGGACCGCAGACGGCGGCCGCGCTCTCCGCGGAGCTCGGGCTGACCGCGGCTGCGGTGCGCCGGCACCTCGACGCCATGCTCGGCGAAGGGGCGATTCTCGCCAAGCCGCTGCGGATCTTCGGGCCGCGCACCCGGGGTCGTCCGGCCCGGGTCTTCGAGCTTTCCGACGCGGGCCATGCGGCGATGCCGAACGGCTACGACGACATCGCCGCGGCGGCGCTGCGGTTCCTCGCGGACACCGGTGGCGCGCGGGCCGTCGAGGCGTTCGCCCGCGTCCGGGTCGGCGAGCTGGAGGCCCGCTACCGTCCCACAGTGGAAGCCGCCCGGCCCGCGGACCGGCCGGCCGCGCTCGCCGAGGCACTCTCCGCGGACGGCTACGCGGCCGGGGCGCGGGAGGCGACGGCCGGCGTCCAGCTCTGCCAACACCATTGCCCGGTCCAGCACGTGGCCGAGCAGTTTCCGCAGCTTTGCGACGCGGAGACGGAGGCGTTCGGCCGACTGCTCGGTACCCATATCCAGCGGCTCGCGACCATCGCCCACGGTGATGGCGTCTGCACAACCTTCATCCCGGCCGGCCGGCCGGCGGCATCCGCGCGATCGACGTCCGGGAGGACCTCGTCATGACCATCACCGAACGCCCGGAGCTCGAAGGTCTCGGCCGCTACAAGTTCGGCTGGTCGGACTCGGACGCGGCCGGTTCGATCGCCAAGCGCGGGCTGTCCCGGCAGGTCGTCGAGGAGATCTCCGCCCTGAAGAACGAGCCGGACTGGATGCTGGCGATGCGGCTCAAGGGCCTGGCCCTGTTCGAGAAGAAGCCGATGCCGACCTGGGGCGCGGACCTGTCCGGAATCCACTTCGACACCATCAAGTACTTCGTCCGCTCCACCGAGAAGCAGGCGACCAGCTGGGAAGACCTCCCGGCGGACATCAAGAACACCTACGACCGGCTGGGCATCCCGGAGGCGGAGAAGCAGCGCCTGGTCGCCGGCGTGGCGGCCCAATACGAGTCGGAGGTGGTTTACCACAAGATTCGGGAGGACCTCGAGCAGCTCGGGGTGCTCTTCCTCGACACCGACACCGGGCTGCGCGAGCACGAGGACGTGTTCAAGGAGTACTTCGCCTCCGTCATCCCGGCCGGTGACAACAAGTTCTCCGCGCTGAACACCGCGGTCTGGAGCGGCGGGTCGTTCATCTACGTGCCCAAGGGGGTGCGGGTCGACATCCCGCTCCAGGCCTACTTCCGGATCAACACCGAGAACATGGGCCAGTTCGAGCGGACCCTGATCATCGTCGACGAGGACGCGTACGTGCACTACGTCGAGGGGTGCACCGCCCCCGTGTACTCCAGCGACTCGCTGCACTCGGCGGTCGTGGAGATCGTGGTGAAGAAGGGTGGGCGGTGCCGGTACACGACGATCCAGAACTGGTCGAACAACGTCTACAACCTGGTCACCAAGCGGGCTGCCGCCCAGGAAAACGCCACGATGGAATGGATCGACGGCAATCTGGGCTCGAAGGTCACGATGAAGTACCCCGCGGTCTGGCTGCTCGGCGAGGGGGCCAAGGGGGAGACGCTCTCGGTCGCGTTCGCCGGTGAGGGGCAGCACCAGGATGCCGGCGCCAAGATGGTCCACGCGGCGCCGAACACCTCCAGCACGATCATCTCGAAGTCGGTAGCCCGAGGAGGGGGCCGCACGAGCTACCGCGGCCTGGTCCAGGTCCAGCCGACCGCCACCGGGGCGAAGTCCACGGTGAAGTGCGACGCGCTGCTGGTCGACGACATCTCTCGCTCGGACACCTATCCCTACGTCGACGTTCGTGAAGACGACGTGACGATGGGCCATGAGGCCACCGTGTCGAAGATCAGTGACGACCAGCTCTTCTACCTGATGAGCCGCGGCATGACCGAAGACGAGGCGATGGCGATGATCGTCCGTGGGTTCATCGAACCGATCGCTCGCGAGCTGCCGATGGAATATGCGTTGGAGCTCAATCGGCTGATCGAGCTCCAGATGGAAGGCGCGGTCGGCTGACCCATGGCTTCGACGACCGCCGCACCACGGGTGGACGCGCGCACCCTGCGCATCGCCTCGGCGAACCCGGAGGACTTCCCGATCCCGACCGGCCGGGAGGAGGAGTGGCGCTTCACGCCGTTCCGCCGGCTCAACGGACTGCACAGCGCGGATCCGCGGTCCCGGCCGGACGGCAAGCTCTCGGTCGTGGCCGATCATCCGCCCGATGTCGAGGTCCGGGTGATCGAACGCGACGACCCGCGGGTCGGTTCGGTGTTCATCCCGAACGACCGGGTGGCCGCGCTTGCCTTCGCCGGCTTCACCGCGGGCACCTCGGTCACCGTGCCCCGGGGGGTGGTCACCGACCGCCCGGTCATCGTGACGACGACCGCCGAGGGCGGCACCGCCTACGGTCATCTGCTCATCGACGTTGAGCCGCAGGCCGCGGCGGTCGTCGTCCTCGACCATCGGGGCAGCGGCACGGTTGCGGCGAACGTCGAGATCCGGGTCGGCGACGGCGCTTCGCTGCGCCTGGTCAGCCTCCAGGACTGGGCGGACGACACGGTTCACCTCGGCCAGCACGTCGCCGAGGTCGGCCGGGACGCCCGCTTCGATGCGGTCCACGTCACCTTGGGCGGTGACCTGGTCCGGCTCGCCCCCACCGTGCGGTTCACCGGCCCGGGCGGCGAGGCCGACCTGGCAGGGCTGTATTTCGCCGATGCGGGGCAGCACCTCGAGCACCGGCTCTTCATCGACCATGCGCAGCCGAACTGCCGGTCCCGGGTGACCTACAAGGGGGCGCTGGCCGGAAAGCGCGCGCACACCGTGTGGATCGGCGACGTGCTGATCCGCCCAACCGGGGTGGGAACCGACACGTTCGAGCTCAACCGAAACCTCGTCCTCACCGACGGCGCGCGGGCCGACTCGGTGCCCAACCTCGAGATCGAGACCGGCGAGGTGGCTCGCGCCGGGCATGCCAGCGCGACTGGGCGTTTCGACGACGAGCAGCTGTTCTATCTCCAGTCCCGGGGGATCGCGAAGGAGGATGCCCGGCGGCTCGTCGTCCGGGCTTTCTTCGCCGACGTGCTGGCTCACATCCAGGTCCCCGAGGTCGCCGCGCGGGTCGCCGCGGCGGTGGAGGCCGAGCTCGAGCGGATCCCCGGATGAGTGGGTTCCGCAGGGTGTGCGCGCTGGCGGACCTGGCCGACCGTCAGCCGGTGAGCGTCGAGGTCGACGGCTGGCCGGTAGCGCTGGTCCGGGCCGGCGGCGACGTGTTCGCGATCCACGACGAGTGCTCGCACGCGGAGGTGCCGCTTTCCGAGGGCGAGGTCGAGGACACCACCCTCGAGTGCTGGCTGCACGGTTCGCGCTTCGACCTGCACACCGGCCGGCCGACCGGCCTGCCGGCAACCCGCGCGGTCCCCGTATACCCCGTCAAGATCGACGGCGACGACGTATACGTCGCGCTGTCCCGCCACTGAGTCTGGAGCATTCCTTGGCCACCCTCGAGATCCGCGACCTGCACGTGTCCGTCGGGGACACCGAGATCCTGCGCGGCGTCGACCTCACCGTGCGCCAGGGCGAGACGCACGCGGTCATGGGACCGAACGGATCCGGCAAGTCCACCCTCGCCTACTCGATCGCCGGCCACCCGAAGTACACGGTCACCTCCGGCGAGATTCTGCTCGACGGCGCCGACGTGCTCGCGATGACGATCGACGAGCGGGCCCGGGCGGGTCTCTTCCTCGCAATGCAATACCCGGTGGAGGTGCCCGGCGTTTCGGTGTCGAATTTCCTGCGCACCGCGGCCACGGCGATCCGCGGCGAGGCCCCGAAGCTGCGGTTGTGGGTCAAGGAGCTACGCGGCGCCATGGAGCGGTTGCACGTCGACGCATCGTTCGCCGAGCGCAACGTCAACGAGGGCTTCTCCGGCGGGGAGAAGAAGCGCCACGAGGTGCTCCAGCTCGAGTTGCTCCAGCCGAAGATCGCGATCCTCGACGAGACCGACTCCGGCCTCGACGTGGATGCCTTGCGGATCGTCGCCGAGGGCGTGAACCGGGTCTGCGAAGGCGGCCGGACCGGCACGTTGCTCATTACCCACTACACGCGGATCCTGCGCTACATCCAGCCGGACTACGTCCACGTCTTCGTCGGCGGTCGGATCGTCGAGGAGGGCGGCCGGGAACTGGCCGACCAGCTGGAGGCTGACGGCTACGAGCGTTTCGCCCCGGGCGCCGGGCCGGCCATCCCGGTGGGGGAGACCGCGTGATCGGCGTGCCACCGCTCGACGTGGAACGGGTGCGTAAGGACTTCCCGATCCTGGAGCGGCGGATCGGCGAGCATCCGCTGGTCTATCTGGACAGCGCGGCCACCTCGCAGAAGCCGGTCGCGGTGCTCGATGCGATGCGCGACTACTACGAGCGGCACAACGCCAACGTCCATCGCGGGATCCACACGCTCGCCGAGGAGGCCACCGCGGGCTACGAAGCCGCCCGCGACACGGTCGCCGCTTTCGTGGGCGCACCGGACCGGCGCGAGATCGTGTTCACGAAGAACTCCTCGGAGGCCGTCAACCTCGTCGCCTATGCCTTCGCCCACGGCCGCGGTGCCGCCGCGGACCCGAGATTCGACCTCGGTCCCGGCGACGACGTCGTGGTCACCGAGATGGAGCACCACTCGAATCTCGTCCCGTGGCAGATGGCCTGCGAGCGCACGGGAGCCAGGTTGCGCTGGCTTGGCCTGACCGACGATGGCCGGCTCGACCTCAGCCAGCTGACCGAGCTGGTGACCGAGCGCACCAAGGTGGTCGCCGTCGTCCACCAGTCCAACCTTCTGGGCACCGTAAATCCGGTGGCCCGGATCGCGGCCCGGGCCCGTGAGGTCGGCGCGATCACCGTGGTCGACGCCTCCCAGTCGGTTCCGCACCAGCCGGTCGACGTCCGCGCCCTCGGTGCCGACTTCGTGGCCTTCACCGGGCACAAGATGTGCGGCCCGACCGGCATCGGTGCGCTCTGGGGGCGGCTGGAGCTGCTGGCCGCGATGCCGCCGTTCCTCGGCGGCGGCGAGATGATCGCCGAGGTGACCATGGAACGGTCGACCTACGCCGAGGTGCCGCACAAGTTCGAAGCCGGCACCCCCCCGATCGCGCAGGCGGTGGGTCTCGGCGCCGCCGTCGACTACCTTTCCGGGCTTGGGATGGCGGCCATCCACGCCCACGAGCAGGCGGTCACCGGTTACGCGCTACGACGGCTCGGCGAGGTGCCCGGCCTGCGGGTGATCGGCCCCACGGATCTCGCCGATCGCGGGGGCGCGGTGTCGTTCACGCTGGCCGGGATCCACCCGCACGACGTCGGGCAGCTCCTCGACGAGCTCGGGGTCGCGGTCCGGGTGGGTCACCACTGCGCCCGGCCGGCCTGCCTGCGCTTCGGGGTCCCGGCGACCACCAGGGCGTCGTTCTACCTGTACACGACCGAGGCGGAGATCGACGCGCTGATCACCGGTCTGGGCCACGCGCAGCGGTTCTTCGGGGCGGAGGCGGGCTGATGGATGACGAGTCGATGTACCAAGAGATCATCCTGGATCACTTCCGGCATCCGCACCGCAAGGGACTGCGGGCGCCGTTCGACGCGGAGGTACACCACGTCAACCCGACCTGCGGGGACGAGGTCACGCTCCGGGTGCGCCTCGACGGCGATCGGGTCGTCGACGTCTCCTACGACATCCAGGGTTGTGCGATCAGCCAGGCATCCGCTTCGGTGCTCACCGACCTCGTGATCGACCGCAGCCTCACCGAGGCGATGCAGGTGTGGGCCTCGTTCAGCGAACTGTTGACCTCGCGCGGCCGGGCGGAGCCGGACGAGGACCTGCTCGAGGACGCGATCGCCTTCGCCGGCGTCGCCCGCTATCCGGCCCGGGTGAAATGCGCCCTGCTGGCCTGGATGGCCTGGAAGGACGCCACCGTGCAAGCCCTCTCCGCCCCCCCGGACGCCGAGCCGCAGGCCGACCGCAAGGAGTTCACGGCATGAGCGAAACCACCGTCAGCGTGGAGGACATCACCGAAGCGATGCGAGACGTCGTCGACCCGGAGCTCGGCATCAACGTCGTCGATCTCGGGTTGCTCTACGGCGTCAGCCTCGAGCCGGACGGCTCGGTGACGCTCGACATGACCCTGACCTCGGCCGCCTGCCCGCTCACCGATGTGATCGAGGACCAGACCTCGAGCGCGCTGGACGGGCTGACCACCGGGCTGCGGATCAACTGGGTATGGATGCCGCCCTGGGGCCCGGACAAGATCACTGAGGATGGCCGCGAGCAGCTGCGGGCCCTCGGCTTCAACGTCTGAGCGCGGCTCGTGGCGACGACCTGGACCGCTCCGGCGGTCGAACGCAGAGACCCCGATCTGACCTCGAATGAGCGCGAGTCGCTGGAGCAGTGGCTGGACTACGAGCGCGCGACACTGCTCAAGAAGTGCGCGGGCCTGACCGCCGAGCAGCTGAAGACGCGAGCGGTACCCCCGTCGGCGCTGTCCCTGCTCGGGCTCGTGCGACACATGGTCGAGGTCGAGCGCTGGTGGTTCCGCATGCACGCCGGCGGGCAGACGCTCGGGTTCGAGTACTGCGCGGACGCGAACGACAGCAGCGACTTCGACGACGTCGCGGAAGCCGACGCGGCGGCCGATCTGCGGACGTTCCACGCCGAGATGCAAGCCGCACGGGCCGCCGTCGCGGGAAAGCCCCTAGACGACGTGTTCGCAAGCCTCGGGCATCACCCGGAGCGAACCAGGAGCCTCCGCTGGGTCTTCGTCCACATGATCGAGGAGTACGCCCGGCACAACGGACACGCCGACCTCATCCGCGAGTGCCTCGACGGGGTGACGGGGGAGTAGTAACGATGGGGTGCGGCGGCAACTCGAGCTACAGCGGCTGACCGAGGGCAAAGGTCGCCGTTAGACCCTCGCCCCACACGCAGAAGTCGGGTGGGCGGGGTAGGCCGAGGCTGCGCAGCTCCTCGGCAACGGGGCCCTCGCCCAGCTCGAAGGCGACATCCGACGGATCGTCGACGGCACCCGTTCCCATGTCCATCGACAATGGCGTCACATGCGGCCGGCCGTCCAGATAGGAGTAGGTGAGGGCCTCGATCCGTTGCGGCGGGCCACTCGCCGGAACCCGGGGGAGGGTGAGCGCGAACGCGAGCCGACCGGCCATGACGAGGCGGAAGGCCACCGTCGCCTCGGTGTACTCGATCGGGATCTCCTCGACGGTCTTCGGGAACCCCATGACCGCCCGGCCGGCCGAGCAGGTGAACTGTTGGTTCACCGGCATCCGGTAGACGAAGGAGCCGACGGTCTCGGGCGGGGCGCCGGTCGGGCGGGCCAGGAACCCGAGGTTGATCTCGTTGTAGCTGCCCCAGGGGTTCTGCCGGTAGTCGCAGGCGGCGAGGACTAGCTGCGCGGTGCCGGGGGCGGTCTCGGCGATCTCGAAGGCCGCACCGGGGAGCAGCGCGGCGGCGGCGGCACTCGGCACGCCGAACATGAGGGTCGCCACGTTGGCGTCGTCGACCTCCACCGGGAAGGTGATCTGCCGACCGGCGATCTCGCCCCAGACCGTTGCCATGGAGCGGAAGTCTAGGCAGCGGCTCGACTACGGTCGGCGAATGCGAATCATTCCGGGCATCCACCAGTGAGCGAGTACGCCGGGGTCGGGCTGCGCGACCAGCAGGTGAGGTTCGACGTCGGGGCGGATGAGGCGCGAGCGGCGAACCGTGCGCAACGGACCCGGCTGCTCGAGACGGTGACCGGGCTGTCGGCGGCGGACTGGTCGCTGCCGAGCCGCTGCGCCGGCTGGTCGATCCAGGACGTCGTCCGGCACCTGGCCCAGATCAACCGGGTCCAGGTGGCGTCGGTGGAGGCTGGGCTGGCCGGTGAGCGCTTCGACGGATTCCGCGGTTTCGATCCGAAGTCGACGCCGGGCAGCTGGCTGAAGGCGGCCGGTGACGAGCCGGCGCCGGCGACCCTGGCGGAGTTCACCCGGTCCACCGCGTCGGCGCTGTCGACGGCGGACCAGCTCGCCAGCCGTGGCGACGAGCTGCTCGTGGCCACACCGGCCGGGCGCCAGCCCTGGCACCGGGCCATCCTGCACGCGAGCTTCGACTCCGCGGTGCACGAGCGCGACATCCTCGAACCGCTCGGCAGGCGAGCGGCGGCCGATCCGGCAGAGGTGGGGGCAATCGCCGCCTACCAGCTGCTGCTCAACGCGCGGGTACTTGCCGTCGTCGGCGTCCAGCTCGATCTCGCGTTGTGCCTCGATCCCGGCATCGAGCTGCGGGCGATCGTCGACGGCGCGATCGTCGAGGTGCGCCGCGACCGGATCGGTGGGGCAGCCCTGGTCGGCTCCGGTCCGGCGGACCAGGTGCTCGATGCGATGTCCGGCCGCGGCGACCTGGCCGAGGCGGTCAGCGGACCCCCGGAGGTGGCCACCGCCCTGTCCGCGTTGCGCGGCCTGCTCTAGGCCGGACTAAGTCCGGTCTATGCATCCGAGCCGGTCAAGGAGCCCGCGACCTGTCGTCCGAACCCGGACCATTCCTCCGCCGGGATCGGTGGGAGCACCTCGATCCAGTCCGGCAGGCACGATCCGCGCAGCTGCAGCATCCCGGCCGGCCGGGCGAAGAACCAGACGTGCAGGTGTTTGCCGCCGTCGCCCCAGATGTTGACGTGCACCCGACCCACCCCCGGGATCGTGCGGATCGCCCGCTGGATCCGCAGGGTGAGGACGCCCAGCTCCGCGGCCAGCTCGTCGTCGAGGTCACCGAGATCGAGGTGTTGGCGGGGTTCCAGCAGGAACGTCGGGACCGCCTGCGGCTCGCGCGGGGGGCGGAGCCGCCAGCGTTCGCTCACCCACAGATAGGCGCTGTCGGTGGTCGGGCAGGCCTCGCACGGGTTTGGGCCCTCGCCGCCTCGCGGGGGTTCCGGCAGTACCGGGTCGGCCAGCGGTTTCACCAGCAGGGCACCCTCGAACGGGAAGATCTCCGAGCCGGCGACGTCGCCGGCCGAGAGCCGTCCGTCCGGGCCGACCGCGGCCCGGGCCCGGGCGGTCAGCACCCAGGCGTCGAGCCGTTCACTCGCGGTTCCGCTCACGTCATCAGACCTTAGGGCGTCTGATCGACTGTGCGATCGGCGCCGCTCCACACCACGGTGATTGCGCGAGATCGCCTTGCTTCGCCCCCGACATCGAAACGGTGGGTCAGTTCGGAGCCGCGCGGCGGTGAACGCTTCCTCGGGTGCTGGGAGCCCCGAATGTCTCGGACGCGCACGTCGGTGGTGGTGAGCACCTGCCATCGGTCGACCCCGGATTCGTCGGCGGGTGGTCGCCGAGACGGGACCTTCATTCGACGAGGATCTTGTCTTGGTGGCTCGTGACCGGCGGAGTCTCTGAGCCCCCCCGGCCACGCGGCGCCCTCGGCCGAGGCGTCAGACCAACCAGCGGCCGTCGCGCATCAGCTCGCGGTCGGACAGCTCGTTCACCTCGCGCCAGGCCTGGATGCGGCGCGGGGAGATACGGAACCAGCGGTACGGCGTGGCCAGCTCGCGCGGGTCGAAGCCGGTGCGCGCGACAAACCGGTCACCCTGCGGCTGCGGCAGCGCGTCGATCTCGAGTACCTCGACGTCGCCATCGATCATGGTCACGTCGCGGGTGTGGCCCAGCCCCAGCCGAACGGTTCGAGTGGTATCCAAGTTCCTGCCAGTGGGGCTGTCCGTCGGTGTGGCCACTAGCAGCGCTTCGCCGTCCCAGTCGAAGGACAGCGGTAGCAGATACGGCGCACCCCCCGCCGAGGCACTGGCCACCCAGATATCGATGTCGTGGCCGAGGCGATGCTCGGTGTCGCGACGACGCTGGGGGCGGGAGCGAGGGCTCTGCACTCATCGGTCCTGAAGCAGCCCGAGGACGTTGCGCTCAGGGTCGGTGACGGTGGCCACCAGGCGACCGCCGCCAACGTCGCGCACGGGTTCCTTCATGGTGCCAGCGCCAGCGGTCACCTCGGCCACCTTCGCCTCGATGTCCGGCACGTGCCAGTGGGACCCGTCGGTCTGCGGCGGGACGCCGAACAGGGCGGCGTACACCGCCTTGGCCGTCGCCAGGTCGGACACGGGATGCAGCTCGGTCTTGATTCCCTGGGTGGCAGAGCTGGTCATGGTCACTCCTGAATTCGTTGGTCACACCGGCCATATCCGACGTCGATCCGAAGGTGATGTCAATGAGTTCGCGAGGAGGCTCAACCATGTGTCGCAGATCGGTGACCTGCTAGCCGAACTGACCCCGAGGAGTGGCGATGATTGGAAGTAGATTCGCGAGCGCGACGCCGGCGACACTCGTCCGAGCGGTACCGAGCCTGAACTTCGGGGCTTGCGCCGCGGCGAGCCAGACCCCAGCGAATCGGGTAGCTCGGCGCCCCGTGCCCTGATCAGGCTCTATTGCCTTACCGTGAACTGCCTGGAGGGCTCGCCTAGCGGCCGATGGCGGCGGTCTTGAAAACCGCTATGGGGAGGAATCCTCATCGTGGGTTCGAATCCCACGCCCTCCGCAAACTGGCTGTCGACCTGCGGCAACGTTCGCTGCGTTGATCGCGTGAGCTGTGTCGCGCAGCGCATCACCAAGATCATGGGCACGAAATGGGCACGGGATCTTCGTCGCGTGTCTCCGACGTGACTACGCCACCCCGATCAGCGCAGCGAAGTCGCGTAGCGATGTGATCCGAACTGGTGGGTCCTCGAGTTCGAGATCTTGGGCCGGCGGGTCACGGCCTCAACCTCGGTGGCCAGGTGCGGACAGAGGGCGTAGTCGAAGCGCCCAGCGATGCCGGCGTGCACAACTCTGCGCGCGATGCCGGCCGGCGTGATCAGTGCCAACACGAGGATGTTCGCGTCGAGGACGACCAGCACCACTCAGGAGCTTCGAGGCTCGCCGCGCAGCGCGTCGAGCTCTTCGGTTGCGACCCGCATCGCCTCGTCGTCACTGATCTGGAGGCCGCGTCGGGTCTGCTCGTCCGCAATCTCGTCCATCAGACGAGAAAAGTCGCGGGCCAGGACCTCCCGCAGGGCACGTTTTGCGGGCACTCCGCGCGTCAGGCGCGGCTCGAATCCTTGCCACTGTCCTTCAGGAGTTGCGAGACGCGTTGTGCGGACACTCCGAGGACGCGCGCAATGTCGACACCGGTGGCTCCGGCCTTTCGCAGGAGGGTAGCGACTTCGCGAGCCGCGACCGCAGCTCGTTCCTGCGCGGCTTGAGCTTGAGCTTGAAGGGTCTTGATCTTCGCGACATCGATCTCGCGACCAGCGACGACCGGGACGATGCTTACCCGACAGGTGATGGCCTCTGCCTCGCCGAGGTCCAGATTGATGTAGTCGCGCACCATCGCTTCCGCTTCGCGCAGGTTCCTGGATTGGGTAACACCCACTCCGGGGATGTTGAGTTCCCATCCATGCGCCCATGCGGTGGCTCGGACGATGTACTCGCTCACTGCAGCCACCCCTCTCCGAGGCAACTCATCCGCTTTTGAATGTCACGCACTACCCCCGGCGAAATGATTCGGTGTCGCGGCACGTTTGCGGTGTGTGCCCCGCATGGGCAGCCCCATTTCGTGTGAGGGCCGCCGTCGCTCAGAATCCCGCACCCCCGCCTGCGCAAGATCGCCACGATGTCGGCCAGGGCCATCGACTTCACGAGCGTACTCTAGTCCCCCTAGATGTGCTATCAACCCCCTCTAGAGCACCTGTGGACAAGAGCCTGGCGGGGCCCCCTGGGGAGCAGACGGCCGGACGCGCCCGACCTGAAGCGCCGGCACCCGTACGCCCGCGCCAGGCCGTCGGGTCGAGCGAGAAGGGCGGTTACCGAGCGTCGGGCGACCCGGGCACCAGTCGTGATGATGATCTCCAATGGACCAAGCTCATGGGCACGAGATGGGCACGAAAAGTCCGGCACACGCCGGGAGGCTGACACGTGCTAACGCGGATTTCCGCGCAACTGGTTCGGGGCAACGCTTCTGAGGGTTGGTCGGTGATTGCCGGATGGATTATGGCGGGGCAGCCCTTTGGTGCACCTGTGACGGTTCTCCGTCTGGTCGCACCGCGATTCCAATGGTT
>DATLTS010000027.1 GCA_035533475.1 Mycobacteriales bacterium
CCCTTGAAAACGACCCCCGCACCGGCAAACGGCATTAGCCCGCCAGCCCGGCCGGTGTGGATGATCACTTGTTAACCCGTGCACCGCCCCCCGACAACCCAACGAAATCCCAGGTCAAACCCTTACGTGAAGACCTCACAAATGTGATGTCTCGGGACATCGGAATAGGCCGGACCTGCATTGTGCAGGTTCGGGCTATGTCTTTTCTTCGCCGTCCAAACGGTGCTGCTCAAGACGCTGTACGTGCTTTTCGTGATCGAGATCGGCACCCGCCGGGTCCAACTGGTCGGGGTCACCGCTCATCCCAACACGGCGTGGATGACCCAGCGGGCCCGGAGCTGTCGATGACGCAGGGCCAGGACGCCCGTCTGCCGCGGTACCTGATCCGGGACCTGGACACGAAGTTCGTCGCCGGCTTCGACGCTGCGTTCACCGGCGACGGCACCAAGATCATCCAGACACCGGTGGCCGCGCCGAACGCGAACGCGTTCGCCGAGAGGTGGATCGCCAGCGCCCGCTCCGAATGTCTCGACTGGATTCTCATCCGCAGCGAGCAACACCTCACCCGGGTCCTCGCCGAGTACGTCGCGCACTACAACCATGCCCGGCCCCACCGCGGCCGGGGACCTTCGACCACCCTGCGCGACGGGATTGCCTCCAGCAACGTTCGCTGGAGTCCACCGCATCCGTCGGTGTGATCGACTCGGTGGGCTCATCCACGAATACGAACCCGTGGCAGCGTGACAGAAGAGCAATTGCACCCCACGGGGTCAGCCCCCGGTTGTCCCCGGGCCGGTACGCCGCACGAGCGTCCGCCCGTAGCTTGCCGGCGGTCTTCGGGTCAGGCTTCCGCACCATCGGTGCTTCCTTCCTTATCCGGCGTGAGGTCCTGACCGGATGCGGGCCTGGCATCGAGCCCCGGCCAGTCGCCGTCGAGGTCGCGGTAGGCCAGTACCGGGAGCTCGCGGCCACCCGTCGGCGAGTAGCCGATGAACGCGCTGACGCCCGGTCGGGAACGTGGGTGCGGAGCTTCTCGGAGCCGTCCGCCGGCGGTGGTGAGCCCTCGGACGTCGAGGTCGTGGACGGGGATATTGGTGCCGCCCCGGCCGTGTCGATCCCGATGTGGTGGAGTCGGCGTCACCATCGACGAAAGATGAAGAATGATCTCCGAGGATTTGGCCGGCCACGCGCCGCTGCTCAGCGATGTGCGAGTCATCGATTTGACCAGGGTGCTCGCCGGCCCCTACTGCACCCAGATCCTCGGTGATCTGGGTGCCGACATAATCAAGATCGAGGACCCTCGAGGTGGCGATGAAGTTCGGGACATTCCGCCCTTTTACCCGGGGGAGCAGAGCCACTATTTCCTTGCTTTGAACCGGAATAAGCGGAGCGTTGCAGTCAACTTGAAGTCGGTCGAAGGTCGGCAGTTCATCCTCGATCTCGTGCGTGGATCCGACGTCGTGGTCGAAAACTTCCGGCCCGGGGTTCTCGATCGGCTGGGACTGGGTTTGCACGATCTGCGGGAAGTAAAACCGGACATCATCCTGTGCTCGATCAGCGGATACGGAGCGGACGGTCCGCTCGCGAACTTCCCGGCCTTCGATCTCGTGGTTCAGGCACGAAGCGGGATCATGAGCATCAACGGCGAGAGCGACAGTCCGCCGTCCAGGCTCGGCCTTCCGGTCGCCGATCTGGGCGCCGGGCTGTGGGCGACGATCGCCATTCTCGCTGCGCTGCAAAAGCGGGGCAGTACCCAAAAGCGGGGCAGTACCGGCGAGGGGCAGCATCTCGACATCAGCATGTTGGATGGGGCCATTGCTCTCCAGAGCTACCTGAGCCAGATGGCGCTGCTCACCGGCGACAGTCCGCCACGACTAGGAAGTGATCATCACAACGTCGTGCCGTACGGGAGGTTCAAAGTCCGGGACGGGTACCTGGTAATCGCCGTGCTGGTCGGGCAGTTCTGGGCTCGGTTCTGCGACGCGGTCGGGCGACCGGACCTGACCGACGATCCCCGGTTCGCCACCAATGCCGTTCGTTGCGAGAATCGCGAGGCGCTTCGGGAAATCCTCGACGAGGTTCTGTGCAGCAAGACCCGTCACGAGTGGCAGGAGATCTTTACCCGGGCGGACGTTCCCCACGCTCCGGTGCTCGACATCACCGAGGCGCTGACTCAGGATCAGGTGACCGCCCGCAACCTCATCCGCACCGTGCAGCACCCAACGGCTGGTGCGGTCCAGATGGTGGGATCGCCGGTCCGGGTGAATGGCGCATCGCCGTCTGGAATGCGTCCCGCGCCGAGGCTCGGGGAGCACAGCCGGACCGTTGCCATGGAACTGCTCGGAATGACCGGCCCGGAGATAGACGTGCTGATCGAGCGGGGGGTCATCTCCGAAGCTGGGCTGGTGGAGTGAGGCGTCAGACGGTAAGGCTCAGACCCGACCGCGGTCTCCGGCACTCCTTGGGCCCGATGCGGCCCCTTCCCACCGCAGCCGGAAGCCTTCCGGTTCGCCGCCGTCTGCGGGGACGAGCAGGGCGTGGTTCTCGGCGTTGCCAGCCGGTTGGGTCATTCGGAGCCGGAGCGCTCCCGCTCACGATGGGGACAAAGCCGGCGACTAGGCCGAATGCCCATGCCGGCCGCCCAATCGGCCGCATCGCGACGGTCCGCAAAATAGCCGGACTTAGCCATGTTCCGACCCGGCCACCGGAGCCGATACGGAGGCATGGACGCCAGACCGGTGGCCCGCCATGCCACCGCAAGCAGGGGCATCCTGCCGACGCCAGACGCGGGCGATGCCGATCCCTGGCATGCCCGGATGCCTCTCGTACCGGTCCTCGGCATCCTCGTCGGCTCGTTCGCGGTGTCCATTTCCGCGGCAGCCGTCGATGGTGTGGCGCCCACCGTGCTCGGGGTCTGGCTCGCAATGCTCGTGCTCGCCGTCAGCTACCGCTTCGGGCCCAAAGGGGTCATCCCGATGTCCGCCGCCTCCGCGGCCGGCCTGGTCGCGTGGCACGGGCACCTGCTTTCTGACGCCGGGCTGCGTGAGTTCGGGGTCCTCGCGGCGGCGTTCCTGAGCTTCGGCTGCCTTGCGGCCGCTGGTTACTACTTCCTGTTCCGGAAACTGCGCACCGAACATTCGCTGCGGATGAGCGAGGTCGAAGCCGAGCGCAACAAGGCCCTCGAGCTGGTTCGGGAGCGGGAGGAACTCCAGCGAAAGCTGACGTTCAACGCCACCCACGACACCCTGACCCGGCTGGCCAACCGGGAGTTGCTCACCGAAGCCATCCAGCGCGCGCTCGACGAATGCCCGGGCCTGGATTCGCGGTGCGCCGTGATGTTCCTCGACCTGGACGACTTCAAAGGCGTCAACGACGAACTGGGACATGCCGCCGGGGACGAACTTCTGCGCGTCGTAGGTCAGCGGCTGGTCCATGCCGTGCGCGAGTACGACCTGGTCGCTCGCCTCGGGGGTGACGAGTTCGCGGTGCTCTTCCCGCTGTTCGATCCGGCGGCGGCACATTCGGTTATCGGGCGCGTGCTCGACGCGCTCAACGCGCCGATCACCGTCGGCGGCCGAACCGTGCAGTCCCGGGCGTCCGCCGGGCTGGCCATCAGCGAGCCTGACGACGATCCTCTTCTGCTGCTGGGCAAGGCCGACCTCGCGATGTACGCCGTCAAGAACCGGGGCAAGGACGACGTCGCGGTTTACGAGCCGGAGATGCATCAACGCGTCCAGCGCCGGCTCCGACTCGAATCCGATCTGTCCAAGGCGACCCGGGAGGGTCAGCTGCGGGTCTACTACCAGCCGATCGTCAGCCTGACTACCGGTGAGCTGCTCGGGTTCGAGGCACTGGTGCGCTGGCAGCATCCCGAGCATGGCCTGATCCCGCCCGACCAGTTCATCCCGATCGCGGAGTCCAGCGGCGCCATCGTCGAGCTCGGCATGTGGGTTCTCTCCGAAGCCTGCCGGCAGCTGCGCAGCTGGCAGGTCCAGCACCGGCCGGTCGGTGGCAGCAAACTCGGGATGGCGGTCAATCTGTCCGCCCGGCAGCTCGCCGATCCCGACCTCGTGACCTCCATCAGGGACGTTCTGGCCAAGACCGGGGTCGACCCGCGTGCCGTGACCCTGGAGATCACCGAGAGCCTCGCCATGGACGAAGGCGGATCGGCGCAGGAGACGCTCGCCCGGCTCAAAGCGTTCGGTCTTCAGTTGGCGATCGACGACTTCGGAACCGGGTACTCGTCGCTGTCCCGGCTCGGGCAGCTCCAGATCGACAAAGTGAAGATCGACAAAACCTTCCTCGACAGCCTGGTCACCCCCGAGCGGGCCCGCGCCGGTGCCACCCTGATCCGGGCCAGCATCGGCATGACGAGTGGCCTCGGCCTCACCGTCGTCGCCGAAGGCATCGAGGACCCGGCCCAGGTCGCGCTGCTTCGCCAACTCGGGTGCGACGAGGGCCAGGGATTCCTGTTCGGACGGCCGGCCCCCGCCGAGGCCTTCGACGTGACGATGGCCGGGTGGCCACTGCCCGAGCCGAGCGTCGAACTGCTCCGATCCGGCGCCGGCGATCGGATCCCCCGGCTGGTGGTGCAGCCATCGATGGCGCTGCGCCCCCCGACGAAGGACCGTTACGCCGCCCTCCGGGGCCTGGTCAATCCGCTGCCGGCGCAGCGGGCTCCGGCTCCGGCCTACACGGGCTCGGAACGGCGCACCGGCAGCTGAACCGGCGGCCTTGATCCGCAACCCGGCTCGCGTGGCTACCCGGTTGCCGGTTCCGCTTCCCGAGCAAGGTCGAGGGCCAGCGAATTGATGCAGTACCGCATCCCGCCCCGATCGCGTGGACCGTCGTCGAAAACGTGGCCGAGATGGCCGCCGCAGGTGGCGCAGCGCACCTCGGTGCGCCGCATGAAGTGCGAGTTGTCCGCGATCAGCTCGACGTTCGCCGGGTTCATCGGGTCGGTGAAGCTCGGCCAGCCGCTGCCGGAGTGGAACTTCGTCGTCGAGGAGAACAACGGCGTGTGACACGCGGCGCAGCGGTACACGCCGGCCTCGTCGGTGTCGACGTACTCCCCGCTGAACGCCCGCTCCGTCCCGCCCTCGCGCAGCACCGAGTACTGCTCCGGGCTCAGCTTCTCGCGCCAGTGCTCGTCGGTGGGCTCGGGTGTGGCCATGGTTCCTCCGTTCCGCATGCTGAGGTCAACGTCGAGGCTGCCTGTCGCGTTCCTGTCTAGGGTGACCGGGTGACCGTGATCGCCGCCGAGCCCGCGACCGCCCCGATTCGAACGGAAGCCCTGTACAAGACCTACCGTAGCCGCCGGGGAGAGGTGCAGGCGGTCGACGGGATCGACCTGGAAGTCGCTGCCGGCGAGTTCTTCGGCCTGCTCGGGCCGAATGGCGCCGGCAAGTCCACGACGATCGGCATGCTGACCACCACGGTTATCCCGACCTCCGGGCGGGCGTTCGTCGCCGGCGTCGACGTCACCCGCCACCCAGCTCAGGCCAAGCGCCGCATCGGGGTCTCAACCCAGACCAACACGCTGGACCGCCAGCTCACCGTCCGCGAGAACCTGTATTACCACGGCCGGTTCTTCGGGGTGAGCCGACGCGAGGCCCGGCTGCGGGCCGACGAGCTGCTCGAGCAGTTCGCGCTCACCGAACGCGCCACGTCGCGAATCTGGGAGCTCTCGGGCGGCCTCGCCCAGCGGCTGATGATCGCCCGCGCACTCGTTCACCGCCCGGAGATCCTCTTCCTCGACGAACCGACCTCGGGCATCGACCCGCAAACCCGGATCAACCTCTGGCGGATCCTCCGCGACCTGCACGCCGCCGGCCAGACGATCCTGCTGACCACGCACTACATGGAGGAGGCCGACGCCCTCTGCGAGCGGATCGCCATTCTCGATCACGGAAAGGTGCTGGCGCTGGGCAGCCCGGCCGAGCTCAAGACGGGCCTTGGCGCGGACACGGTGATCACCGTCACCCTCGACGCCGAGACCAGTGGCCTCGAAGATGCGGTGGCCGCCATTCCGGGGGTGCGCCGAGTCGAGCGGGAAGGGGCCATGCTGCGGGTCTTCGCCAACCCGCCGGGCGGGGTGCTTGCCCAGCTCGTCGAGGCCGCCTCCCGGATGGGCAGCCTGGTCCGGGACGCGACCAGCCTGCCGCCGAGTCTCGAGACGGTCTTCTTGTCGCTCACCGGTCGGGAGTACCGGGAGTGAGCGACCGAGTGAGCGGCACGATGCTCGGCACGTTCGGGGCGCTGCTGGCTCGAGACGTCAGGGTGCTGCGCCGCGGATTCGGCCAGTTCCTGCTGCGCACCGTGATGCAGCCTTTGCTGTTCGTCTTCGTGTTCGCCTACGTCTTCCCGAAAATCGGGCAGGGGTTTGGCACCAGCCGGGCCGGCGGCGGCGTGTTCACGACGATCCTCGTGCCCGGCCTGATCGCGGTCGCGATCATCGTCCAGGGAATCCAGGCGGTCGCGCTGCCGCTGGTTCAGGAGTTTAGCTACACGAACGAGATCGAGGATCGGATCCTCGCCCCGATCCCGGTCTGGGTGGTCGCTCTCGGCAAGATCGTCGCGGGCGGGGTGCAGTCGGTGATCGCCGCAGCCGTGGTCTTTCCGGTCGTCTACCTGGTGCACGCGCGCGGCGCCGCGCCGAGCGTGCACATCGACAACTGGCCGCTGTTCATTCTCGTCGTCCTCTTCGCCTCACTGCTCGGGGCGTCGCTGGGGCTGTTCATCGGGACCGTTCTCGACCCGCGGAAGATCACTTTGATGTTCGCGGTCATCCTGCTCCCGATGACCTTCCTCGGCTGCATCTACTACCCGTGGGCGACGCTCTCGCCGATCCCGTGGCTCAAATACGCCATCCTCGTCAACCCGCTCGTCTACATGAGCGAGGGGCTGCGTTCCGTCCTCACGCCACAGTTGCCGCACATGCCGATCTGGGGCTTCCTCGCCGCGCTCCTCGGCGGTGGGACCGGGCTCATGCTCATCTCCCTGCGAACCTTCCGACGCCGGGTTGTCACCTGAGCGCGATCTGGCATCCGCCGGGCCCCACCCGCCCGGTTTGCGAACCCCGGTCGTGACTGCCGCGGCCCCGGGCGGCAGGCTTGCCCCGTGAGCGACGAAGATCCGGGCCGCTGGACCGGGCTCGGCGGGGAGATGGTTGCCTCGCTGAGTCGGCTTCAGGGGCATCACGGAGAGTCCCGGGACAGGCTCTGGGACCGCGTGCTGCTCGGGCTCCGGCTCGTCATCGCGGCGGTGTTGTTGGCCGCTGCGGCCGGACAACTCGACCATCGATCGACCGTGATCGGCACGGTGAGCGCCTTCCGGCTCCTGCCGGCGGGCCTGGACCGCGGTGTAGGCGACCTCCTCGGTTTCGTCGAGCTCGGGGTCGGGCTGCTGCTCGTCATCGGCCTGCTCGTCCGTTTCGCGGCGAGCGTCGCGGCCGTCATCGAGCTGCTGTACCTCGCGCTCTTCGCGTCGGCCGATGCCCGCGGGCTGCGCGTCGCGTGCGGCTGCTTCGGCGTCGGCGGACCGCTCGGGGCGGCCGGTTCCACGCACTACCCGGCCGAGCTCCTGCTGAGCGCGGGCCTCCTGCTCGGCACGCTCCTGCTGTTGCCGCGCTCGGCCCGGCTGTGGTCACTCGACGCGTCGCGCCGCCGCCGCTGATCAGCCGGCGTCGAGGATCAGCCGGCGTCGAGGATCATCCCGGCACCGACGGTCTGGTTCGTCGCCTCGTCGATCAGGATGAACGAGCCGGTGGTCCGGTTTCGCCGGTACTCGTCGACGAACAGCGGCTGCGTGGTCCGCAACGTCACGCGCCCGATCTCGTTGAGCGTGAGCGCCTCGGCCACCTCGTCACGGTGCAGCGTGTTGACGTCGATCCGGTAGGCGAGTTCGCGAACCTGTGCGCGGGCTGCCCGAGTGGTGTGCTTGATCGCGTAGATGGCGCCCGCCCGCAGCGGCCGGTCGGCCAGCCAGCACAGCATCGCCTCGACGTCCTGGGTGATCCGCGGTTGGTTCTGCGGCCGGGCGATCAGGTCCCCGCGCGAGACGTCGAGGTCGTCGGCAAGCCGCAGGGTCACCGACATCGGTGGGTACGCCTCGTCGACCGGGCCGTCGGGGGTGTCGATGGCCGCGATCCGGGTGGCCAGCCCGGACGGCAGCACGACGACCTCGTCGCCGGTTTTGAGGACGCCGCCGGCCACCGTTCCCGCGTAGCCGCGGTAGTCGTGCCATGCGTCGGACACCGGGCGAATGACGTACTGGACCGGGAAGCGGGCGTCGATGAGATTCCGGTCGCTTGCGATGTGCACGTCCTCGAGATGGTGCAGTAGCGAAGGGCCCTCGTACCACGGCATCGACGCGGAACGGTGCACCACGTTGTCCCCGCGCAGCGCGCTGATCGGGACGAACGTGAGGTCGCCGATCTCGAGCTTGGCCGCGAAATTTCGGAACTCGGCTCGGACGCTCTCGAAGACGGCTTCGTCGTAGTCGACCAGATCCATCTTGTTGACGCAGAGCACCAGGTGCGGGACCCGGAGCAGACTCGCGATGAAGGAATGCCGCCGGGACTGTTCGAGAATCCCGTTCCGGGCGTCGATGAGGATGAGCGCGAGGTTCGCCGTGGAGGCGCCGGTCACCATGTTCCGGGTGTATTGGATGTGCCCGGGGGTGTCGGCGATGATGAACTTGCGCTTCGGGGTGGCGAAGTAGCGGTATGCGACGTCGATCGTGATGCCCTGCTCGCGCTCGGCCCGCAGCCCGTCGGTGAGCAAGGCGAGGTTGGTGTACTCGTCGCCGCGTTCACGGCTGGTCCGTTCGACCGCCTCCAACTGATCCTCGAAGATCGACTTCGTGTCATAGAGAAGCCGACCGATCAGGGTCGACTTCCCGTCGTCGACACTCCCGGCTGTTGCGAAGCGGAGCAGCTCCATCAGAAATAACCGGTCCGCTTGCGGTCCTCCATGGCGGCCTCGCTGACCCGATCGTCCGCCCGGGTCGCTCCCCGTTCGGTGATCCGGGTCGCCGCGACTTCGGCGATGATGTCCGCGGTCGTGGCTGCGCTGGACTCGACGGCGCCGGTGCAGGTCATGTCGCCGACCGTGCGGTAGCGGACGGTGGTCTCGAGGATCTCCTCGTCCGGGCCGGGCGTCGTGTAGGGGCCGATGGCGAGCAACATGCCGTCGCGGCGGAAGACCTGCCGACGGTGTGCGTAGTAGATGGGTGGCAGTTCGATCGACTCGTGTGCGATGTACTGCCAGATGTCGAGTTCGGTCCAGTTGGAGAGCGGGAAGACGCGGAAGTGCTCGCCGATGCGGTGGCGTCCGTTGTACAGGTTCCACAGCTCGGGCCGCTGACCCCTCGGGTCCCACTGGCCGAACTCGTCACGGAAGGAGAAGATGCGCTCCTTCGCGCGGGCCTTCTCCTCGTCTCGCCGGCCTCCCCCGAAGACGGCGTCGAAGCGGTGCTGCTCGATCGACTTCAGGAGGTTGTGGGTCTGCAGGCGGTTGCGGGAGGCCCCCGGCGTGGGGTCCTCGACGATCTCCCCGCGGTCGATCGAATCCTGCACCGAGGAGACGACCAGTCGCACCCCGAGCTCGCGGGCGCGGTGGTCCCGGAACTCGATGACTTCGGGGAAGTTGTGGCCGGTGTCGACGTGCACGACCGGGAAGGGGACCTGCTGGGGCCAACAGGCCTTCCACGCGAGATGCAGCAGGACCGCGGAGTCCTTGCCGCCCGAGAAGAGCAACGCTGGTCGTTCGAACTCGGCCACCACCTCGCGGATGATGTGGACGGCCTCGGATTCGAGCGCGTCGAGGTGGGAGATCTGGTACGTCAAAGTCCGACTAGATTAGTCATGATTCTCCCTGCCGGGCGAAGCTGGCGCCCGGCAGGATCGCCCGGTCGCTCTGGGCGCGGGCCGCGTCGTTCGCGAGCCGGTCGACGAACTCGTTCATCGGGTCGCCGGAGTGCCCCTTCACCCAGCGGAAGTGGATCTCTCCGGGCCGTTCGTCGACGACCGCCGCGATGAGGTCCACCCACAGATCCTGGTTGGCGACGGGTTCGCCCTTGGAGTTGCGCCAGCTGCGGCGGCGCCAGCTGGCCCACCAGCGATCCTGGAAGCACTTGACGACGTAGGTCGAGTCGCTCACGATCTCGAGCGGTCCGCTCAGGGACGCGACCGCCTCGATCACCGCGCAGAGCTCCATGCGCTGGTTCGTGGTCGCCTCCGCAGAGCCCGACGCGAAGTGCTCGTCGGAAACCGCCCAGGCCCAGCCACCCGGACCGGGGTTGCCGAGGCACGCCCCGTCGGTGAACACGACCGTCGCCACGCCGCACAGTCTGCCAGCATGCGCGCCCCCCGCAGCGCGACACTGGCAGGGTGATCTTTGACGGCTTCGCGCACCAGGTACCCGACATCGACCGTCAGGAAACCGACGAATGGGTCTCGTCGTTCGAGTCCGTCGTCGAGCAGCGCGG